>JBNJIC010000024.1:0-20762 GCA_051749005.1 Halobacteriota archaeon
GTCTCCCGGTTTTGCTCCGGTCCTTCTCAGAAGGTGTTCTTTATTCACCATTCCGAGGGCTGTTCCTGTTATTGTCAGCTCGTCGTGGAGATCGATATCCCCGCCGATCACAGACGTATCACAGAACTTCGCACAGGCATCCATACCACGGGAAATATCCTCGGCCTCACCTAGCTGCATGTCTTCCGTAACACCGAAAGCGGAAAGGAAACCCACAGGCCTTGCACCCATGGAAGCCACATCGCTCAGGTTGACAGCAGCGGACATCCAGCCGATCTGCCAGGGAGTCATGACATCAGGAAAATCAGTCTTTCTGTGCAGCATATCAGTGGTAATCACAAGATATTCACCCTCCGAAAAATCCAGAACAGCACAATCATCCTTTCCTGCACCTGCAATAATGGAGCCAAATTCATCCTGGCTAAAGATACCGCATAGTCTGGAAACAAGTTCGCGTTCGGCTATATCAGAAATAATATCAGACCGATCCATAGGAATACCATATAGTTTTAATATTTAATATCAGTGTGGTAAAAAAGCAGGGAAAGGAGAGTTACCTCCGTACCCTTCTCTTAACGAATATAACTATACTTCCAACAACTGCCAGGAATATCACTATTGGGATAGCAACTCCTATAAAGATGATTATACCATTGATACTGCCAATGAAACCACGAACCGAATCGGACAGTGCATCACGAAGTCCCCATGAGTGGGTTATGTTGCGGGGCTCAGAGACACTTACTGTTATTGTGGAGAAGTCGATCCTGTCATTAAGGTAATTAAGACGTCCTGTAAGGCTTTCGATCTCACCGCGAACACGTCCAAGTTCCTTTTCAACCTCAAGGACATCTTCAACAGTTGTAGCCATATCAAGTATCTCCTGAAGTCTCTGTTCCTGCTTTTGCAGATTTGAGAGACGGGCCTCCACATCGATGTACTCCTCGGTAACATCCACACCACTGGTGCTCTTTGAAGTTACCTTCCCAAGAACTTCGATACTGTCAAGTACATTATCATGTTCATCTGAAGGAACACGTATAGTGATATATCCGGACATGCTCTCACCGTCACCATAGTAAGTATCATAGACGGATGAAGAAGAAACGTAACCATCAAATTCGGAAGCTATAGAAGCGATCGAATCAATGGATTCCTGAGCATCCTTTACCTCAAGGGAAACATCAGAAGTGGTGATCATCTTACGTGTTATGCTGCTTTTTGTAGCTTCACCGCTCTCTGCCACATTGGACGGACTGTCACGGACAACAGAACGCTCCTCACCAAAAACCACGGCCATATCATTCCCAAAAGAAAAGCTTTCTTCCTGTGGTGCATATGACTGGGTATTGTCCGATGAGAGACATCCTGCTGCAATAACACAGGTGAGCAGGAAAATAAATAGCAATGAATATGTTCGTTTCATTTTGATAGCTCCTTATAGATGTATAAAGAGAGCTATAACCCGAACATATAAAATTATTACCTAAACTTCAAATCAATTCGAAGTTAACCTGCTCGTTGCCACCTTCTTTTGTCCTGATCCATATATTCCCGACAAACTCGTGCCCACATCCGGCAAGCTCCAGCATCTCCTCACGGGAGAAAGGCACGATATCCCGCAGATCCTCCCTCATTGAATGGGATGGCTGGCCCTGCTGGATCACATAAGAAGCATTTGAGATCGAAACATACGGAACAATGGACCTTGATATCGCTGCAATGTCACCCGGATCTCCAATAAAACCACGAATTGCAGTGGTACGCAGTTCATATTCCACTTTCCTGTCAGTAACAATGGATATTGTCTGTTTCACCTTATCAACGACATCTGAAGGATCAGGTACAACAGGATCATCACCATATCCGATGGCCTTCCCATACATAGCAGGATCATCCAGCGGGGCTTTGACATCAATGAAGAATTTGTCCACCAGACCGCCATCGATCAGCTCTTCCACTGCTTCCGGGTAGTAGCCGTTGGTGTGGATACCCACAAGCAGCTTTTTTTTCTTTGAATAGGCAGCAAGGTGCATTACGGCTTTCTTCTGAACAAGAGGCTCGCCTCCTGAGAAGACGACGCTGCTCACAAAAAGGGAAGATGAATCGATCTTTTTCTCAAGCTCCTTTGCTTCCAGCATATCAGAACCTGTGAGGATCTCATAGTTCTGGCAATATGGACACCTGTAAGGGCAGTTGCGTAAAAAAAGAACGACTGACGCTTTTCCGTGCCAGTCAACAGTAGAAATGGGGATGGATTCCCCAAAGTTCACTTTCATCAGATACCAGACATCCGATATATCAGATCATATCAGCTGAAGCGTAACGCTTGCGGTCTTCAAGCTCCTGCTTCTTTGCAGCATTCCAGCCACCTACAGCCTGGATGTATCCGGTGACCCTTGAGAGCTGTTCAACATTGTTGGAACCACAGTTCTCACAGGTTTCCTTAAGACCTGACATCATGTGGAAATCATCCATACAAACCGTCATGTCCTTGGTGAAAGCAAAGTATCCCACCTGAGTGTTCCTTGCAATGTTCATTGCAAACTCCTTCAGTCCCTTTGCATCAGGTGAACCCTCACCCATCCAGATGTGCATTATATCCCCACCATCAACGATAGGGAAGAACACATGCTCAGTGTTGATCCTTTCTATCAGGGAAACATCAGCCCCCGGAGGGACGTGAGTTCCGTTGGTATAATAGACCGGAAGATCATGAGTGTTCTTTATACTCTCAACTGCTGCCCCTACATCACCTTTTACAACGGTGAGTACCTTTTCGCGGTACTCCTCATGCAGCATATCGGAAACTGCGAACCTCTGGACAGTGGTCTCTGCAGGTGTCCTTGCAAGAGCGATCTCCATACCATACTTCTCCGAAAGCTCCCTTCCATACATCTCCATCTCTGTCATGGCACGGATAGCAAGCTTGAAAGCTGCCTTTGACTCGTGCATCTGGGAGCCTGTATGATACTGGACCATCTCATTAAGACCCACCACGCCGATGGTGAACACAAGGGAATCGATATCCACAGCAATTGAGCCTTTCTTACCGGTTATAGGGTCCTTTGGCTGCTGGGTTGCGAATGGCATCCTTCCGTTCTCAATGATAGGTGTCATCCATTTGACCTTTGTACGGAACACATCCATTGCCTCATCCATAAGGTGCTTCAGGTGAGAGAACAGTTTCTGGTCATCACCATCTGACTCATATCCAGCCCTTGGACAGTTCAGTGAGACCACCTGCCAGGAACCCATTGAGAAATGTTTTCCATCCTTGAAGTACATCTTATTCTCGAAATCTGCATCATCTTCAGGAGTTGCTGAGAACTGATATGCACAACACTGATAACAGGATATGCCCTCGCCGGCACCTCTGTACTCAGGGAGCTGGTTGTCAAAGTAGGGAGTTCCGTACTTTGCTGTCAGCTCAAAGGTGAGATCATAAAGTTCATCATATTTCGGAAGTTCCGGATGTGCACGATTGAACATTTCATCCTCTTTCATGAAATCAGGCTCAATAGAGATCTCCGGCTTCGGGAAGTTGAAAGGCTTGCCCCAGTAGTCACCTTCAAGCATAACGTTCATGAGAGCCTTGAACCCAAGCCTTACCTCACGCTCATAGTCACCGTAGACACGCCTGTCAGTACCGTCGGTACCGTCCCAGACACGACCCCTGTAGACCACTGGCTTGTCCTTCCACATCTTCGGCACACCTGGTGAGAGTTGCACAGAGGAGAACACGAGCTGACCCCCGCGGGCCACCATCATCTGTGTCATCTCATAGACGAACATCTGCATGAGCTGCTCGATATCCTTGTATGACTTGCCTTCAAAGAAGGGAGCACAGAAAGTAAGGAAGTTGTAGAATCCCTGCCCGCCCGCAAAGTTGGTCTGGGCACTTCCAAGGGCCTTGACCGCATGGAGCATGGCAACTTCCGCTTTCATAGCAGGACCTGCTACACTTGCCTTGGCCCCTGAGCCATCGGGCATCAGTCCATAGTAGAAGAAATACCTCAGGTCCCAGTCCTGGCAGAAAGCACGTGTACCAAAGTACTCAAGGTCATGAATGTGAAGGTCACCGTTGAGGTGAAGGTCTGCAACCTTTGGCGGAAGCAACAAAAGATACTGCTCCTTTGATATCTTGTCAGCTTTCTTCTTGTGGGAGGTCTCGGCATTCTCCTGCAGGTTTGCGTTCTCATTTGCCTCAAAACCTGAGCCCTGGTCGATCTCACATGCATCGAAAACAGGAGAACCCACTCTTGTGGAAACATTACGCCATTCGAGGTGTCCGCGCTCCAGGAGTATCATATTGACCAGTTCCCTGATAAGCGGACCCGACAGGAACCTGATGTTCATGCTGCGGATACGTTTTTCAGTCTCCTTTGCAATCTCATGTGCTTCTTCTTTTGTGATGGAATCAATACTATGATACCACTCACTCAGGGCAGTTTCCTTGAGCAACTGGTTCACAACGATACTGCGTTCCCAGTTTACCATATGCCCGTCAGTTGTCCTGACCTTTGGCATTGTTGAGATAAGCTGACCATCAAGTGTCTGCTGCATGGACTGTGGTTCTGTAAGAGGCATCATCTTTTCTTCCATATTACCTGTGTCCTGAGTCTGTTCCTTTGTACCCACTTCAATCTCCCCATCGGGATCATCGATCAGCTTTGTGTTAGATGTCAAATGATCACTTCCCTCATAAAATATTTTTTAATGAATCAAGATTTACGCCTTCACTATTGAAGAGCTCATCATATGTCAGGAAGTCATCATCTATCTGTAAAACCGGAGCTGTAACAGTGAAAACTCCGTTGACACGCAACTCTGTCAATGATTCAGGAGTTGACATGTCAGCCTCAGTGAAAGCCACGTCGTTCGCTTTAAGTACCTTCTTCAGCTGCACACATTTCGGACACGTTTCCGTTGTATAGATAATAACACCAGGCATAGTTCTTCCATCCGTTTGATCTTTAAACATAATCAAGAGACCCACCACACAAATCCCCTCAGCAACTGAAAAAAGTAATAATCACATTCAGCAGCCATATTATAATGCGGGAAAGACCTCTATACGAGTAAACCAATAGTATGGAGTTCTCAGTTAATAATGCTTTTTACACCTACAACTGAATACCAATAAACCATCAGAGGTAATAAACCTGGTAACAAACAAGGAGACTCATAATCATTATTATGAGGTTTGGAGTACCACGTTTGTTACCAGACATGGTACAAAAAAATAAAGACTGATAATATCCTTTTGCCAAAAGATGTATATGATAAATTCCACTATACCAGATACATCCCAAAAGCAGAGGTGTAGAAAATAAAAAATCATTTAGCATCCGGATGCCATCCCATAGATGAACTTCTGGGAGGCGGATTCGAATCAGGAGTTGTCACCCAGTTATTTGGAGAAGCGGGGAGCGGAAAAACGAATGTGTGCCTTCAGCTTGTTGTTGAATGTGTTAAGAAAGGAAAGAAGGCCATTTTCATCGATACCGAAGGGATCTCTGCTGACAGGTTCAGGCAGATAGCCGGAGAAAATGCCAAGGAGATCGCACAGGACATAATCATCTTTGAACCCCATACATTCGAAGAGCAGTATTCGGCAGTAAGGGAAACTGAAAAGATAAGCACAGAGAACATCGGCCTTATCATACTGGACTCCGCAACCGCATACTACAGGTTCGAACTTGATGATGAGGAGTCGAGCATCAGGACAAGAAGAGAGCTCTCAAACCAGATAGGTTTCCTTCACAGCCTCGCACGCAAGAGAGATATCGTTGTTGTAATAACCAATCAGGTCTACTCAGACATAAGTACCAATACACTCAGACCCATAGGAGGAAGCGGACTGGAACATATATCCAAGACAATAATCCAGCTTGAAAGAACAGGGACAGGAAGCCGCCGTGCAAAGCTCTGGAAACACCGGTCCAGACCCGAAGGTGCCACCTGCGAGTTCACAATAACCGCAGACGGCATAAGATAAATTCTTTTTTACAATTTTGCATTTTAGTGTATACAAAATATGCGTATTATCACGTACAGAATCTCATTACGACTTACAGTCTTGCAATGGTAATATAACCGGTATGACCTACTCTGGAAGTGGAAGGACGTGTGCCGCGTTCTGAAAAGGACATGGCACGTTCTATACACTCAATTGTTCTTACCTCGAAGAAACCGGCCTCATCTATTGCTTTTCTTATCTGCGAGGTCTGCTCAAGGAAAGGAGAATAAGTTACAAGGAAGCCACCAGGAGTCAGTATTGAAGGAACATGCGGAACTACCGAAGGTGTATCCATTGTGTCAAGTATCACCGCATTGAACTTCTCGTCAAGTCCCCTGATCTCATCAACAATGTTACCACAGCGGACCTCAACATTCTCCAGACCTGCACGACGGATGTTCTCACGGGCCACATCAACGAAATCTTCCCGGATCTCAAAGCTGAGAACCCTTTTTGCAATGGAACCAAGGTACATGGCAAGAATGCCCGAACCTGTACCCGCATCAAGAACCACATCATTCCTGTTAATGCCGGTATAACCAAGTATCATACCAATATCTTTGGGCATTATAGGTGCACCTGTGCGCTTTGCGTGCCTGAAGAAATCCGGCATCCTTGGAAGCTGGATAACGAACTCCTGACCCATGTGGGAAACCACTTTATCACCAGGTTCTTTTTCCAGAAGTTCTGACATCCCTATCATACCAAAGTCTGTGTGGAACTTATCATCAGATACCGATGTTATGAATTCCCTTATCTTTCCTCTGTGGCTGGTCTTCAACAGCACGACTTCACCTGATTTCATTTATTTGCACCTGATGTTCCTTTTTTCCTGTCCCTTTGGTATCTTGTAAGAGGAATAGTAACAATATCACGAGGTATTGAATGTTTGTTCATTGCAAGATGCCCGGTAATCATCCCGAACTCACGACCATAGGAATCCACGATGGAAGCTGCATACTGCACACCGGCATCAGTGAACACATACTCATAACGCTGCCTGAAACGTCCTTCAGACTCATAATAGCGCAGATCTTCATCCACGATACCCATAGCTACCAGCAACTGGATGTCCTCGTAGACCTTGTTGCTGTAAGGGAAACCGTATCTTGTGTGGAAATCATAGTCGAACAGGTATTTTAACCTGCTGTCCTCCCCGAAGAAAGCCACATTGCGATATAGCCAGGTAATGTTCCTGATGCGAGGGATCGAAAGATAGTCATCCTTTTCAACCTCGAACAGTTTATGGACAGCATAGAGAAGAAGAATAAGACCTTCAATTGCAAGGTACTGATCATCCCTTATGTAATTCAACAACCTCGGCGAGAGGTCATCAACAATAACACGCATCTTCTCCTGTGCAGATGAAAGCCCCGAATCCACCACAGCATCAGGATGGGCGAAAGCCGTTAGCGACATCTGCCTGGATATGGCACGAACAAGACCGTTGGCAAGAGCCGATTCGTCATAGAAGAAGTTCTCATGGCCTCCTGCCATCACACGGGCACTTTTCGGGACACCTGTTGCAATACTGAGATCCACAAGAACATCACCGAATTCCTTCTCAAGCCCATCCTCCAGCATCTTTGTTGCCACACCATTGTGTGCAATGGTGGAAAGAGCCATCCTTGTACAGGGAGAAAGGGTCTTCTGGTTGAACCTTGCAACCGGAATATATATAGTACCATCACGGATATTGCTCAACAGTTGCCTTGAAGCATCATCCCCGTTCCTCCCAATGAGGTCAAGAAGATCAGCATCATTGTATTTTGTAAAGAAATCTGCCACCATTCCAGCCACTTTATCGTCCCCTATACTATCCCCCAGACCTGAGAGAGTACTTTCCAGGGCATTCAGGAGCATCACCCTGACAGACTGGGTTCGTGGATGATGGATGATTGCAGTGTAATGATGGGAACGGGCAATAAGCATGGACTCTGCAGCTGCAAGAGTAAGCTCCTCATCGAAACTGCCGGCATCAGGGTCACCAAGAACTACATTACCATTTTTTATAGAAAGACACTGTATGATCTGGTCAAGATCGATAAGTCCAAGTGACACACCTGTGTGATACGAATCCCTGAGAAGAAAGTCTATCCTATCAGCGTCGATATCACCGGACATCAGCTGTGAGAGATATGGTCTTTCAACAGACATGTCTCCTGTGGCGATCTTTGATATCTCTGTAAAGAATTCATGAGGATCATATCCAAGTTCATCACTTACAAACCTTGAAACAACCGACATCTCCGGAAGGATCTCTGAGACAATGTGCTGAGTGAAAGCCTCGTGTTTGAGGAAGCTTTTACCGTTTATTTTCGGCCGGATCACCGGATTCCGTTTGAGCACACTTTCCACAGCATGCGAGAAAGCAGAATGGCCCACATCGTGAAGCAGACCTGCCAGCCTGAGCTTCAGTATGGACTCATCATCGAGTTCGAGGTAACTACCTAAAAGTGATGCTGTGTGCATGGTTCCAATACTGTGCTCGAAGCGGGTGTGATTGGCACCGGGAAATACAACGTCTGCAAGGCCTAATTGTTGTATTCCCCTAAGTCTCTGGAAATGCGGAGTATCTATCAGAAGCTGTTCAAGCTCGGAAAGTATGATCGTTCCGTGAACAGGATCATGGATCACTCTGGGTTTTGTCATCAGACAACAATATGAATAGAGACTATATAAATAGAATGTCAGGCCGGTGACAAAAATATAACTCATTGCCAGATGATCGAAGTAATATTGATAGTGGAAAAGATTGAATACTTTTTTATGTCGAACTGCCATTAGAACTCAACAAGTGGTTCACATGAGAACAATAGACTGGAACGATGAATCCAAAAATATCGTATTGGTAGACCAGACATTCCTGCCGGGGGAACTCAAGATCATTGAATGCGATAACCTTGCCTCCATCTGTGAGGCTATAAGGTCACTTAGGGTCAGAGGTGCCCCCGCACTGGCTGCAGCCGGAGGCTTCGGAATGGCACTTGCGGCGACATTAAGCAGTGCAACGTCCATGGAGATGATGCTCAAGGACATGAAGGTCGCCGGCGACACACTCAAGTCAACAAGACCTACAGCTGTGAACCTTGCATGGGCCGTTAACAGAGTACTGAAAGCCACAGAGGATGCCTATGACCTGGAAAGTATCAAAGATATTGTCATCTCTGAAGCAATAAGAATCGCAGATGAGGATGTGAAGATAAACAAGTCAATCGGGAAGCATGGCCACAAATTGCTTGAGGATGGTGACAGGGTCATGACACACTGCAATGCCGGCAGGATGGCCTGTGTGGATTGGGGAACTGCACTTGGAGTAATCCGTTCTGCTGTGGAAAAAGGCAAGGAAATAGAGGTTATTGCCTGTGAAACACGCCCCCTGAACCAGGGAGGTCGCATCACCACATGGGAACTCATGCAGGACAAGATACCGGTCACGCTCATTACTGATTCAATGTCAGGCCATGTGATGAAGAACGGCATGGTCGACAAGGTCATTGTGGGTGCAGACAGGATCACACAGGATGTTGTCTTCAACAAGATAGGAACTTACACCCATTCAGTACTCGCAAGGGAACACGAAATACCTTTCTTTGTTGCAGCCCCCATCTCCACATTTGACCCCAAAGGCTGGGAAGAGACCGTAAAGATAGAAGAAAGAGATGCAGATGAACTTCGCTACATGGCCGGTCAGCAGATCGCACCTGCAAATGTCAGAGTCTACAATCCGGCATTTGATGCCACGCCTATGGAAAACATAACAGCCATTGTTACTGAAAAAGGAATATTCCAGCCCCCTTTCCTGCTGGATGAATTAATGATGTGAAACATTTACACCCACAAAGCTTAAAAATCTAAAAAACAATGGGAGAGAATATGGCTAAACAAAAATCTGGCGGAAGCGGACTTATGTCATCCGCAGGTCTTATGAGATACTACGATGCGGATAAAAGAGCGATCCATCTGCAACCAAAAACAATTATGCTTTTCGGAGCACTCTGTGGAATTGTAATTCTTGCATTAAGCGCAGGTTTTGGCCTCTGGCCATAACCTAATTCAAACTTTATAGATCCGACTTTAATAAAAAGCAACCATAGTCCAGTATGGACATTGGAAACTTTCGATCAAATTTGATAGATTTTAAAAATAAAAAATTGTTAGAATAATAGCTCCGCTATTATCCACCACGTGATTCTTTGATTGTTTTTGCGATCTTTCTCGCAACCATAGTCTTTGGTTCCTCATTGTCCACAAGGATACGACCACTTTCTTCCCACCATGAACGAGGATATTTCTTATCAGCTTCTACTTCAGGATGCAGGTTCAGCTTCTCAGCCGCCTTTGAGATCTCCTTTAGTTCGGGGTTCTCCACAGAACTTTTCCTGGAGATGATCCTGCCATCATTTCTGGATCTGGACCTGTCCAGGTTTGCCGGCCAGATAACCAGTTTACCTTTGTCACGCATCATCATGTGGCATAGATTGGAACTCATATAATTTAAACTTGGTCAAAAGTCGTACTTCAAAAATATAAAATAGTGTCAGAGCCCATATGAAAGTAATTCTAAAGAGGAGATATTAAATGGCGTTTTTTGGTACAAACGGAGTAAGGGGCATTGCCAATGAATACATCACACCGCAGCTTGCAATAGATGTTGCAAAAAGCCTTGGGACATACATGGGGTCCAAGGGAATAATTGCTATAGGTCGTGACACCAGGATCTCAGGAGAAATGTTAAAATCTGCAGCAATAGCAGGAGCACTTTCCACAGGTGTTACCGTTATCGACATCGGGATTGCACCAATACCTGCGATACAATACTATGTCAGGGACCATGCTGATGCAGGGATCGGCGTTACCGCATCCCACAACCCCAGAGAGTACAATGGTATAAAACTGGTTGCAGGTGATGGAAGTGAGTTTTCCCGTGAAGGAGAAAAGGTAGTGGAGAAGATATATATGTCAAAGGAATTCTCCACCGCAAGCTGGGAGAGGACAGGCAATTTACACAAAGACAGCAATGCTAACGAATATTACATAAACGGGATCATCAACTCAGTGGAAGCTGAGAATATAAGGAAAAAGAAGTTCAGGGTTGTTGTAGATACAGGCTGTGGCGCAGGCTCCCTAACACTTCCATTCCTCCTCAGAAGACTTGGATGTGAGGTCATCACACTCAACGCTCAGATCGACGGCACATTCCCATGGAGGAATCCTGAACCAACACCTGATGTCCTTACAGAACTTGCAGGCATCTTGAAGAGCAAAGGTGCAGACATGGGCGTCGCACAGGATGGAGATGCCGACAGGGCAGTTTTTTTTGACGAGAAGGGAGATTTCATCGATGAGGACGTACTCCTTGCGATGATGGCAAAGTACATCCTTGAAGATAATAAGGGACCCATCGTCACCCCGGTAAGTTCTTCCCAGCGCATGCTGGACGTTGCTGAGGAAGCAGAGGTCGAGCTTCACTGGACAGCCGTCGGCTCCATCAACGTTGCAAGAAAGATGATGGAAACCGGTGCGGTCTTTGGAGGAGAGGGTAATGGCGGACTTATTTTCCCCGAACACCAGTATTGCCGCGACGGTGCAATGGCAACTGCAAAACTGCTTGAGATCATGGCCTCAGGTAAAACGCTCTCATCTCTTGTGAAAAGCGTTCCGGAATACTTCAACTCAAAGACAAAGGTCCACTGCAGCACCCTTAAAGAAACCATGGAGAACATTAAGGAAAATGTAATGAGAGGAGAGCTTGAAGTTGATACCACCGATGGTGTCAAGATCTGGCATGATGATGGCTGGCTGCTCATCAGACCATCGGGAACAGAACCTATAATCCGCATATTCGCAGAAACAAAGACAAAAGAAAGAGCTGAACAACTTATGAACGAAGGTGTGGAATTGGTAGATAAATTCAAGGCCTGATCCCTCAGGCCTTTCCCCTTGACTCGCCGCAAACGATACCTGTGGCGATCAGATGGGCAACTCTTAATGGTTCAGGAATGTTGCCCCTTGTGGATGACAGCCGGACTATATCGCATGCAAGGCTGACCTCAATTCCTGTACACTGAATAAAAACAGGATTTGAGGCATCTTTTGAAATTGTTTTAACAATATGGCCTGCACGCAGCATCATCTCCATCCGTTTATCGGCCTCAGGCAGATGATTCAGTGCCATCTTTATCTTTTCAAAGTCCGGGAACTCACGCATCAGTACTATCACCGGAATTCCGGTATTCTCATTAAGCCTTAAAATGTCCACCGGATTGAAACCACCATAAGTAACACCATCCAGCATGATAACCCTGATCTGTTCATAATGCTTGCTGGAGGTTACCATCTCAATTATTCGATCAGTAGCATCCATCCCGTCCCGGGTGATCTCAGATCGCATCACGCCATCCAGCCACTGGCCACCACGGAAGAAAGCCCCGACTATGAGTATGTTGTCGCGTATCAGTGCAGAATCATCGATACCAAGGATCCTTATCTCCGGTTTGATATGAAAAACCAAGCTTACACGACCAACAGAATGTATTCATGAGAACATCAGCAGAGACTGGTCATTTGTGATATCCGGTGCTGAAAGAACCTTGTCCAATGCTTCAAGTAAATTGGGCATACTGATGCTTTCATTGCTCTGGCGAACAGCGAACATGCCCGCTTCCATTACAATAGCACCGATATCAGCACCACTTGCACCTTCAGTAAGCTTTGCCAGCTTTTTAAGGTCAACGTTGTCATCGATGGAGAGGCGGTCAGTATGAATATGGAATATGCTCTCACGACCACTCTGATCAGGAAGCGGGATCTCTATCACACGATCGAACCTTCCTGGACGGATGATCGCCGGATCAAGGACATCCGGACGGTTGGTTGCGGCAATAATGCGAATATCACCCCTGTTATCAAAACCGTCCATCTCTGCAAGCAGCTGCATGAGGGTTCGCTGTACCTCACGATCCGCTCCGTTGGTGTCATTTAACCTCGTAGCTGCGATGGCATCAAGCTCATCAATGAATATTATGGAGGGTGCCTTCTTTCTTGCCATTTCAAATATATCGCGCACAAGTTTTGCACCATCCCCGATATACTTCTGCACAAGTTCGGAACCTATCACCCTGATGAAAGTGGCGTTCGTCCTGTGTGCCACCGCCTTTGCAAGCAGCGTCTTTCCGGTGCCCGGAGGACCATAGAGCATTACACCCTTAGGAGGAGAAATACCTATGCGCAGGAAGGCTTCAGGCCTTGTGAGAGGCAACTCCACGGATTCACTGACCTCCCGTATCTGGTCATCAAGACCACCGATCAGGGAATAGTCCACTTCCTGGGACTCGATAACTTCCATAGCGGAGATCACTGGTTCATCGGAAACAGGAATCACATCAACGACCGCCAGTGTCTGCTGGTTCAGGGCAACCCTTGCCCCGGGAACAAGAAGATCGTTATTCTCGAGTTCCTGAGATGCCTTAACAAGAAATTGTGGACCGGTGCTGCTTCTTATCAGTACCCTTCCATCATCAAAAACATCAACTACATTAGCAACTACCAGGGGCACGGATTTCAACCGATCCAGCTCTGACTGCAGCCTCTGTGACTCGCGCTCGTACTTGAGCTTCTGAGATTCCATGAAACGCTTTTCAGATTCGATCTGTCCACATTGCTCTTTGAGCATCGTGTTGCGGGACTCAAGCTGTTTCATACGATCCAGAAGATACTTAGAGAAGTCCTCATCGCTACCGGAGGTGTATTCACCGGCATTATTGACAACACCATGGAAACCATAATTATTATTTCCTGTCTCTTCATCTATTGTTTCACTCATAGTTCCGAATGATATTTAAGTAGAAACGATATATAGCCCTTTCGTAAAGAGCAATGCAAAGACAGTTCAAGAGATGATACGAGATGCAATGCGAAATATGTGGCACAGAGATCAGAGGAAAGGCAATAGAAGTCACAATTGATGGAAGCCAGCTTAAGGTGTGCAGCAAATGCTCACAATATGGAACGGCAGTAAAAGCTCGTTCACCTGTTTCCAGGAAGATATCACCTGTGTCGCCTCAAACAACAAGAACAGGTCCAAAAAGAACAGGTCAGAAACGTGATCCTTTCGCAGAACTTAGCGACGAACTTGTCGATGAATACGAGAAGATCATACACGAGGCCCGTGAAAAACGTGGATGGACCCAGGAAGTGCTTGCCACAAAAATAAAGGAAAAGGCATCACTGGTCAAGAAGATCGAACGTGGGGAGATCGTTCCGGAAGATTCTGTAAGGAAGAAGATCGAAAAAACACTGAACATTCAACTTACAGAACGCATTGGTGAAGGAGAATGGAATGCCGACCGTCTTAATAAAGGTACGACACTCGGAGATATCGTAACGATCAAGAGAAAATAAGAGAACTGGCCGGATCATTCATAAATTACTCTTTCTTTTTTTATCGGTCCGGTCCAGATCATTAATATATCCAATCAGGAAAAGGAAAAAACATGCAGATTACAGACAGGAAGATCGGGTTCATAGGAACAGGAAAGATGGGAGAATCACTTATCAGAGGCATTCTCGGAGCACACGGCGACACAACAATCTATGCAAGCGATGTCTACGAACCTGCCCTTGAAAAGCTTAAAAGTGAACTTGGCATCGGCGTATCTACCAATAATGCAGATACCATCATGAATTCCGACATTGTTGTCCTTGCGATAAAACCTCAGATACTTAAGGAGATACTCGCACAGATCAGAGATGACATCACCGCTGACAAACTTGTGATCTCAATTGCAGCAGGAGTTCCTGTTGCTGCTATTGAGGATGAGCTCAACAGTGATGCAAGGGTCATAAGAGTAATGCCAAATATCGCTGCAACAGTTGCCGAAGCAGCATCTGCCATATGTACCGGAACCAATGCAACTCCTGAGGATGCAGAAGTTGCTCTTGAGATCTTCAGATCCCTTGGGAGTGCAATCCAGGTACCTGAAAAGCTCATGGATGCAGTCACCGGTCTTTCAGGCAGCGGACCTGCATATATTTTCCCTGTTATCGAAGCAATGGCCGACGGTGCGGTCTATGAAGGACTTGACCGTGCAAGCGCTATTACACTTGCCGCACAGACCGTTCTTGGCGCTGCAAAGATGGTCCTTGAGACAGACATGCATCCAGGAGAGCTTAAGGACATGGTAACTTCCCCTTCAGGCACCACCATCCGCGGAGTGCACACACTTGAGGAAAGTGGCGTAAGAGCTGCTTTCATGAATGCAGTCATAGCATCCGCCACAAGGTCAAAGGAGCTAGGCAAATAAAGCCAGCTTTCTTTTTTAGATTGAACTTCCCAAAACAAAGAACAATATCCAAAGATTGATATATCTGGATGACTTTATTCATTTTATTAAACTTCAATCAAGTTTATGTGGGGACAAAAAATGAAATCTTTTGCTGTGATTCGGGCAGAGGACCCGAACAAAATTAAAATAGCTTTGCACGATCTAGAACATTATGGGAGTATGAAATTCGGATCGAACCCAAAAAGGATCGAACCGTCTTATGCAGATCAGCTTCTTGTAAGTGTCTCAGGAGTACCACTAAAAGCAAAATGCAATTCTGCAGCCCTTGTGGAGCTTGACACCAATGCTGGTGCTGCGATAAGCAAATTAAGGAAGATACACCCTCCTGCACATGTTGTGATCGTAAGTCCAAGACATGATGCTTTCGAAGAACTTATGGACAGTTCCGAATTGTATCCCGAGTTTGACAGAGCATTCGAACTGTAAGCGCGGCTTTTTTTGAAGCCGCATCATTTCTTTTTTGCTAAATTTTCACTAAATGTAATTTGCATTTAACATTATTGATAGTCCTGACTGTATGCATTGTCAGAAAATAACAGATACATAAATGAAAATAGTTTAATGTATAAAATGGATTGGTGCATAAAAATCTGAAGTATGAACTAATTCCAATAATTTTTAAGAATAGCAAAGAGAATGGGGCCGGGACCGAGAGTCGAACTCGGATCGTAGCCTCCACAGGGCTACAGGATAACCGCTACCCTACCCCGGCACAGTAATAGGGTGCTTCATGACGAAGCACCTTATACTAGTACTTTTGTTAGATAAACTTTTTGGCTCAAAAAAAGGATATTGCAGGTTTATTTCAATCTTTCAATAATAAGATCGGCAACCTGTTTACCTGAGATAAGCATTCCACCAAATACAGGACCCATACGCGGGGCACCAGCTACTGCATTAGCGGCCATACCATCAACATACAGGTTTGGATAAACTTCCTTTGTAGTATCCAAAAGCATGCGCTCTCCAACCTCTGCCCACATTGGCTTCTCGCCTACGACACCAAGTTCACCAAGCTTTGCACCAGGAACCTTGCGCTGCACTGTGTTACAGACAGCTGCCTCATGGCCTGTACCATCGACAACAACTTTGGCACGTATTGCCAGCGGATCAACATGCAGTCTGCCGATCTCCACAGCAGTCCAGTTGATAACAAGGCCACATACCTCATCGTTGTCCCTGATCATTACATCCTCAACGTTCACAAGGTTGAATATCTCGGTTCCTGCGCTTGTTGCACCACTGATAAGCTTACCAACAGACTCAACTGAATTGGCTATATAATAGCCTTCCTCATATTCATGATATTCAATACTAAACTCATCCAGAATATGACGTGCTTCTTCCTGCACAACAATACGTGGGAACATCATTCCACCTGCCCACATACCCCCACCGACAGACAATTTCTTCTCATAGATAACTGTTTTTAAGCCTGCATCTGCAAGGTATTTTGCAGCTACCAGGTTTGCAGGCCCTCCACCTACAAGTGCCACATCGACTTCCGTATAATCAAGGAATACTTTAGAGAACTCATCTATAATCGCTCTTGAAATTGTGACCTCATCAAGTTTCATACTATTGCCTCATGATAATTAAAATCCAAGTGGTCATTGGATACATGTATCTTAAAGTTATTGGAACCGGCAAAGCGTCTATACAAAAAGGAAAAGTTATGGCTCGGAATTAATCATAAAAAGAAAACAGATGGAAACCAGACAAAATAGAGGACAAAAAAAATGAATAACTAAAGGAAAATCGCCTGTATTCAGGGCTTCCTCAAAGTAACCCAGAAAATACTTCCCTGACCTTCCGGATTATCAGTAACACCAACGTTGCCCTCATGAAGTTCAACGATCCTCTTTACAATAGCAAGACCAAGTCCTGTACCTTTGATATTGCCTTTATCAAGCCTCTTGAAACGTTCAAAGACAAGTTCCTTATCCTCATCAAGGATACCCGATCCCTGATCAGTGACCTTTACCTTCCATTCATTTCCTAGATCATCTATATCCACACTGACAATGGTGTCCTGGGGGCTGTACTTTATCGCATTTGATATCAGGTTCACAAGGACCTGTTCGATCATTGGGTCCGCAAATGTACGATAAGAGCCCTCAATATTCATTTTAAGCTTAGTCCCGCTCTCTTCAAGCTGGTTATCAAGGGTTTGCACAACGTTTTCCAGGACCTCAGCAAGGTCCATGGGCTTTAATCTGACTTCAGAAACAGACTCGACCTTAGCAAAAGTTGCAGCACTGCTGATCATGGTGATCAGCTTATCATTAGTACGCTTTATTGACTGAACCATACGAAGGTCACCTTCCCGTAGTTTGCCTCTTTTGATAAGAAGATCAGTAAAGCCTTTTACAGCACCTGCAGGGTTCATCAGGTCATGCCTGATAATATCTATAAAGAGATCCTTCAGTTCATTGGAATGCTCGAGCTCTTCCGCATATTCTTTCAGTGCTATCTCTGTTCTTGTGCGTTCTGTTATATCCTCACCAGAGGTTAGAATTCCTGTTATATTTCCATTCTTATCTTTAAGAAGGGAATTATGCCAGCTTATCAGCCTTTCCTCACCTTCAGCATTAACGATAGGATTTTCGCAATATTCGAAAGTGCCAATATCACCATTGAGAATACCGGAGTACATATTTTTTGTATATTCAATATCCTTTAATGGAAGGAATGAATCGAACCAGTTCCTTCCAAGAATCTCTTCTTCACTTCTGCCAAGGATCTCACAGCCTTTCCTGTTAACAAGGGTCACATTCTGATCCTTATCCAATGCCAATAGGATCGCGCCTGCAACATCAAGATAGTTCTGTGCCTGGTCACGCTCAGCTATGAGGCTGTTATGCAATTGTTTTATCTTTATGAGAGACCTTACCCGGGTTTCCAGTTCAAGCCTGTCAACAGGTTTTGAAAGAAAATCATCCGCACCTGCCTCTATACTCCTTATTTTGTCATCTTTTCCCGAAAGGGCGGTCACCATGACAACAGGAATGAACTGGTAAAGAGGGTCGCCCTTCAAAGTCCTGCACACATCAAAACCACTTACATCCGGCATCATTACATCCAGAAGGACAAGATCGATATCCTCGTTCTTTATCTTTTCAAGTCCTTCTGCACCACCATAAGCACAGACAACATCATAATCCCCGGAAAGATAGACCTCCATCAATTCTACATTCAGAGGTTCGTCATCAACAATGAGTATCTTTGGTAGTGTACCAGCATTCATATTTTACACCCAAACAAAATAATAGTTAAATAGAAGCATTCATGTATTCATCGATCTGTTCCCTGAAACGGGGAACATTGATGGGTTTGGAAATGTAACCCGTACATCCGGAATCCAGGAATTTCCGACCATCACCGGTCATTGAATGTGCTGTAAGGGCCACCACCGGGATATCAGTGGTTTCCGGATCGTTCTTCAGGTGCTCCAGAACCTCAAGTCCGTCCATGTGTGGAAGTTGCATATCCAAAAGTATGAGGTCATAATTGCGCCCCCTTACCTCAGCAAGTGCCTGGGATCCATCTTCTGCCTGCCCCACCTTATAGCCCCAGGATTCCAGCAGGATCACGGTGAGTTCCATATTCATGGGATTGTCTTCAACAACCAGGATATTACTCATAATTATCACCAATTCATAAAATGTATTTTCCATGACTATAACTTTTTCATCAGATATGATATGGCCAATATAAGAATTATCCCGTTAATGTCATATACGGAAATGTAATTAGTCTTCTTTCTAAGATAGTATATGCCATCCATGGTAAGATTGACCTTACCTTTGCATGGAAATACCTTAAAGGAATATATTAAATCAGATCATCTGCAAATATCCAATCGTAAGACAAAAAAGAGTTGATAAAATAGTCAGATCTGCCCAGAAGACAACACAAAAGCGAAACCGGGAAGAAAACATAGACCCATCGGATTCCACCGCAGATATAGTGATACTGAAACCAAAAGGATACCCACTTAGCAGCATGCTTGATGAGTATCCCGAGATAGAGAACCCCGAGATATTCGAACAGTATGCAAGGAAACAATGGAAAGGATTTGTGGCTCGCAAAGACGATTATCTTTTCGACCACAGGATGTATCCTGACTTTGCCTACAAAGTTATCGACGTGGAACCACCAGAGTCTGTCATCGGAACGGAGACCACCATAATCGTCAATGAGGATGAAAAGATTTCCATATCACCGGAATCCTCCACAGGCATTACATTTGAGGACGTCATCGGACAGAATAATGCACGTCGCAAATGCAAGCTGATCGAACGATTCCTTGAAGAACCGGAAAGGTTTGGCAAATGGGCACCACGCAATGTGCTGTTCTTCGGACCTTCAGGAACCGGAAAGACAATGCTTGCAAAGGCCCTTGCAAACAAAACCAATGTACCGCTTCTGCCAATAAAGGCCACACAGCTTATCGGCGAGTTCGTAGGGGAAGGCGCACGCCAGATCCATCAGCTTTATGACAGGGCTGAGGAGATGCAACCGTGTATAATATTTATCGATGAGCTTGATGCTATCGCCCTGGACAGGAGATTCCAGGAACTCAGAGGAGATGTTGCAGAGATAGTGAACGCACTGCTTACCGAAATGGATGGGATAGTAGAGCGTCAGGGAGTATGCACAGTCGGGGCAACCAACCGGGTAGACAGCCTTGATGCTGCTGTAAGAAGCCGTTTTGAGGAAGAGATCGAGTTCATGTTGCCTGATGAGCAGGACCGCCATATCATAATCGAACAGAATATCAGTACATTTCCACTTCCTGCAGGTGATATTAACCTCCAACTCATTGCAAAGCTTACAGAAGGACTTTCAGGAAGAGACATCGTAGAAAAAGTACTCAAGAGCGCTCTTCATCAGGCGATCATTGAAGACCGGGAAGAAGTTGGCCAGGAACTCTTTGAGAACGCAGTTTCCAGACTGGTGAAAAAGGAAGATTCCAGTGCACTGAGTAGACTTTATATATGAAAAACGGAAGCTTAACCTAATAGGTGAAATGTGATATTATGACCACCATCAGTGAAAATGACAGGTTCGAATGTAAAGTAGTGAACATAATTGAGAATCTAAAGCAATGGAAGGGAGTTACTGTAGAGGATGTCGAGTCAGGCGGCAGGGTTTACTTTGCAAAAGTAAAGGCAGAAGACTTCAACATTGGAATAGGAGACTCACTCTTCATCGGCGTAAAGGAACTGCCTTACGGACTGGAGGAAATGTCCATGGAAGTTCACCTCTACGACGAGGAAGATAACGAACTTGACTGGACGATAATCTGATAATAGAAAGACACTTGTCTTTCCTTTTTTGATTTTACATTACCCGAAATTAATCATTCATAAATCTATACCTCCATTAAC
>JBNJIC010000025.1:0-20372 GCA_051749005.1 Halobacteriota archaeon
TGGTACAGTCATAGCTTTCGGCGTTCTTACAATGCTGGTTCTTGCATTTATTCAGGCCTATTTCACGGCAGGTGCAGTAGGAATGGCAAAAGCGGCCACCGAGTCAGGACACACGACTTTATCAGATATGTTTCGCAATGGGAATGACAATGTGGTCAGCCTGTTTCTGGCAAAGATAATGGTGTTCCTGATAAGCCTTGCAGGAGTTGTTTTTATCGTACCGGGTGCGCTTATTACGGAAGACTTTGGTTCATTGATGTCCAATCCCGAGAACGCAGTTGTAACAAGTGCAATATTGCTTTTCGGTTTTCTACTGTGGGTCATCTATGCAGCTATAGTTGCTCTGGTCTTAAGTCCCATGGAATTCTGCCTGGTAGTGGACAAGCTTGATTCGATGTCAGGTCTTAAAAGAGCCTATGTTTTCTTCCTTGAGAACAAGATGGACGTACTTTTGCTTTTCATTGTGATGATAAGCATTTCTGTCCTGAACAATCTGCTTGGTGAAGCGCTGTCTGTCATAGAGTCTGTCGGAGCTGTCTGGGCATTTATCAGTTTCATACTTTCCATAGCTGTGATCCAGCCACTCATCACGGTATGGTGGACAAGGCTTTACATGTCAAGGTCAGAAAAAGAAATTTATGATATCAGCGAGCTTCTGGAATATCCTTAAAAAAGCCGGATTCAATTTCTACCGAGGAGCTTGCATGCCTGGCAAAGTTCAGCTGTGCATGGCTCGCCGCATACCCTGCAAGCCGTGAGCTCTGTCTGTGGGAATTCCCTTCCGAGTATTCCTACGATCTTGTCAAAGCCCCTGAGAATTGAATATTTTGTTCCCGGGTGCTTTACCTCGAAATCGTTGATCATGTCCCTGACCTCTCCCCTGAGGGCCTCATGAGCATAAGGACATTCGCTCATATCGAACGGTAGTTCATTCACAATAGCATAAAGTGCGATCTCTTTCTCAGGGACCTTACGCAAAGGTTTTGCACGAAGCACGAGACCTTCCAGTGCCCTTGGGGGTGAAAGGCGTATCATCCGCTCCACATCGCCTCCCAGATGGTTCATCATAACGGTCTGGGCCTCATCGTCCAGGTTGTGGCCGGTGGCAAGTTTAGTAGCTCCTATCTCATTTGCGATCTTGTTCATCAGGGACTTCCTCAGGACACCGCAGTAACTACATGCACCAAGCTCTCTCTCCTGTGCTGTAAGTTCATCCAGCGTCTTGCCATACTCATCCTTAAAAGAACGTACAATATGCCTGACACCAAGTTCGGATGTGAGTTCCCTTGCTTTTTTAAGTGTATCTTCCCTGTAGCCTTCAATGCCCTCGTCAATGGTGATCGCAACAAGCTCCACATCACGCCTCTTGCTGAATATCTTGTGGAGTACTTGTAACAGGACAACACTGTCCTTGCCTCCGCTAAGTGCCACAGCAATGATGTCTCCCTTCTCCACATTGTATTGTTTTCTGATTGTCAGTTTGATCTTGCGTTCCACATCTTCAATGAAATGTTTTCTGCAAAGGTGCATGCCTGAGTATTTCTGAAAAATAATGGCATCCCTGTTACATTTCATGCATTTTATGGACATTTGAAAGAACTCCTTTCCTCCTCAAAAGGAACAATGATATTAGAACTTTGGGGTTTTGGCAGGTTTGAAGGGGATGTTTTTTATACTGATCTTTTATTTGTGTTGTTTTTGTATCCGGGTTCTATATGTTTGTACCTATGAAATTCCTGCATTCCATGGTTGCTACATCAAAACGTTAATTTACACATAAAGTAATCTTACTCCGATGGATAGTATACTGTCACTAAGCAATGTTTCTAAAAGCTACGGGAACTTTACTGTTCTCAAAGACATTGATCTGGACATAAAAAAAGGGGAATTCGTTGCCATACTAGGTCCCAACGGGGCAGGCAAGACCACCCTTGTTAAGATCATGTCCACCCTGTCCTCTCCTTCGGAAGGATCGGTAGAGATCAATGGATATAGTGTTGCAGATGACCCGGCTTCAGTAAGGGCCATGATCGGACTGATATCTCATGAAACTCATCTGTACAACGAACTCACTGCAGAAGAGAACCTGCGTTTCTTCGGGAAGATGTATGGAATAAATAGTGGGGATCTGGAAGATCGTATCGATGTTCTTCTCAAGCAGGTAGAACTTTCCGGAAGGGCTGAGGACAGGGTTTCCACTTTTTCCAGAGGAATGAAACAGCGTCTTTCAATTGCAAGGTCACTGATACATGAACCGCAGCTCCTGTTCCTTGATGAGCCATATACAGGGCTGGACCAGCATGCAAGCCTGACCTTTGAGAAAGTCCTTCAGGAACTTGATCCCGAAGACACCACCAGGGTGATGGTAACCCATGATATAACGAACACGTTCAAAATGTGCAACAGAGTCGTGATACTGGCTGGAGGAAATATCGTCTTGGACAGTCACACATCTGAAATTGCTTCAGCAGAAGAGCTTAAAGATATCTACATGTCTAAGGTAAATAGCCATATTTCAGTATGAGCGGGAGTTTTTAATGATACGAATCCTTGATATTGCAGCAAAGGACCTTAAGGAGGAATTCCGCACAAAGCAGATGCTCAACTCCATGGTTATCTTCTCGCTGCTTGTTATCGTTATCTTTAGCATTTCCTTCGGCTCTATTCTTGGTTCTTCGGAGAAAGTGGCTATGGTCGCACCTGGTGTTCTCTGGATAGCATTCATATTTGCAGGCTCTATCGGCCTTTCCCGCTCCTTTGTGGCAGAACTGGAGAACAGTTGTCTTGAAGGACTTAAGCTCTGTCCTGTGAGCCGGTCCGTGATCTACACAGGAAAGGCTGTTGCGAATATCGTCCTGATGCTGATAGTGGAACTCATCACGATCCCGCTGTTTGTGATCATGTTCAATTACAACATTGGTGGGCTTCTATTGCTGGCCCTTGTGATCGCTCTGGGAACCATCGGTTTTGTCTGTGTGGGCACACTCCTTTCAGCACTGACCGTGAACACCCGCACCCGTGAGATACTGCTTCCAGTGTTGTTGTTGCCGCTGGTATTGCCGGTGCTTATTCCTGCTGTGATGGCAACGGGAAGTGCACTTTCCGGTGGTTCTATTTGGGATATTTCACAGGAGTTGAGGTTGCTTGTCGTTTATGATGTTGTGTTCTTCCTTGTGGCACAGCTGGTCTTCGAATATGTAATACAGGACTGAATGTAAGGTTTGAAGTTATAGGATCCTTTTTCGAATGTATCAATGATGGTGGATCAATTTTGAAGTCATTGATCCAAAGGTGCAGGCTCATAAGATTAATACTTATATACCGGTGAGTTACTACTATCTACATCATTCAATCTTACTATAGCAGTTTATTATCGGAGTTTTCAAATGTCGGATAGGAGTTTTATAGATAAGGTCTTGCCACTGGCGGCTGCTGCAACCATGCTGCTGGCCATCGGTATGATATTTTTCTACCTTCCGGAGATGAAAGGTGAGTCAGGTGAGATCCTGGACAGCAGTTTCAGGATATTCTATTTCCACATGCCCATTGCAATAACATCCTATCTTGCTTTTGCAGCGGTCTTCATATCAAGCATTCTATACCTGAGAAATGGTGAGTATAAATGGGATATCATTTCACGCTCTGCTGCAGAGGTCGGTGTGATCTTCGCTTTCCTTGTTCTTGTCACAGGTTCGATCTGGGCAAAGGCGACATGGGGCTGGTACTGGATATGGGAGCCAAGGCTGACCACTTCGCTGGCACTTTTCCTTGTCTACGTAGCTTACCTGTTGCTTCGTCAGGCGGTTGATATTCCGGATAAACGTGCACGCCTAGCATCAGTTTTCGGTATACTGGGTTTCGTCTCGGTGCCCCTGAGCTTTTTGTCCATTCGCCTGTGGCGCTCAGCACATCCTTTGATGTTCGGTGAGGCTGCGTATGGGTCAGGCGGTGGGCTGGAAGGAACATCTCTTCAATTAACGCTGATCGTGAATATAATTGCTTTCATACTTGTTTTTGCAGCCATCACTTCATATAAAATAGGTAATGAAAAACTTGAGGAAGAGGTCAATGAACTGAGATCATCTCTCAGATGATCGTTCTTTTTCTTTATCTTTCTGTTCTATTCATCCGTTGATCCACTTTTTCTTTTTTTATTTCTTCTCTTTTCTGAGATAATTTTTCTGCTCGTTTGACTCTCTTCTTCCAGCAAAAAATATAAACGAATAATTCCGATTAGGTAGCATGCTCTTTGAACCAATTTCCATAGCAGATCTGAAAATAAAGAACCGCTTTGTACGTTCAGCCACCAATGAGTGGATTGCAGAGGACGATGGCACTCCTACGGATGCTATTGGTGACATGTATGAGGAACTCGCACGCAATGATGTGGGCCTTATCATCACCGGCTATTCATACGTGAACGTTCAGGGTAAGAGCAATGACAAACAGCAGGGCATCTACGATGACAGGTTCATTGAGCCTTACAGGAAGATCACTTCAAGGGTTCACAAGTACAATAGTAAGATCGTGGTACAGATAGTACACGGTGGCCGTCAGTCCATGATACAGGAAGGCATGCCTCTTCTTGCACCTTCGGCTGTGGAGGATGCTTCATCAGGGAAGATGCCTTTGGAAATGACCGAAGAGGACATACTGAATACCATAGAGGACTTTGTGGAAGCTGCAAGTCGTGCAAAGGAGGCAGGTTTTGATGGTGTGCAGATACATTGTGCTCATGGTTTCCTTCTGAGCAGTTTCATATCGCCTTACACAAACCAGAGGACGGACAAATGGGGTGGTTCTGTTGAGAACCGTACCAGAATAGTCACAGAGATCACAAGGCTTATTCGTGAGAGAGTTGGCGAAGACTTCCCTATCATGGTCAAGATGAACGCCACGGATGGTTTTGACATAACTTCAGGCAAGTTCGGACTTGATGCTCCTGAATGTGTGGAGATCGCAGATCTCCTGGAGAAAGCCGGGATATGTGCCATTGAGGTCAGTGGCGGTATATTTGAGGCAGGGGATGTGATGTCCCAGCCAGATATTGATTCCGCGGAGAAGGAAGCATACTTCAGGCGTTACTCGAAGATGATAAGGGATACCGTGGACATCCCGGTCATACTGGTGGGAGGTATCAGGTCGAAGAAGGTCATGCAATCTTTGTTGAACGTATATGCGGACATGGTGTCATTCAGCAGGCCTTTTATAAGTGAGCCTGATCTTGTGGTCAAGCTCAGGGATGGCATGTCTGACAGGGCAAGATGTGTTTCATGTAACAGATGCTTTGATTACAACGGGATCCGCTGCAACTATGATTTCAGTGATCCTGCTTAATTTCTTTTTTAGATATCTGGTCGTATCTTTTTATAGTTTCTTTTCATTCATTAGTTCATGAGGCTGGATGCATATCTCGTTGAAATGGGCTATTTTAAGTCCCGTGGACGTTCCAAAAAGGCAGTTCGTGATGGCCATGTGAAGATAGACAGCTACGTAGTGACAAAACCTTCAAAGGACGTTTCTATAAATGACGATATCGAGGTCGATGAAGGTCTCGACATGCCTAAAGGTTACTTCAAACTGAAAGTTATTCAGGAAGAGTCAGGATTTATCAGTGAAGGGGATACTGTACTAGACCTTGGTTCAAGCGCAGGCGGTTTCATTATGTTTGCATCAGGGATAGCCGGTAAGATCACAGGCCTGGAGTTCAGCCGTGATTTCAGATCGGAGCTGGGTCTGCTTGCCCACGAGAACGAGAACGTATCTGTCATTTTTGGAGATGTCTTTACTGTTCCTCTTGAAGAGCTTTCCGGGGATCCTGTGGATGTGATCCTGAGTGACATGACATTGGAACCAATGGATTCTCTGGCAGCTCTTGAACGTGTACTTCCTCTCCTGAAGGACGGGGGCAAGCTCCTTCAGGTCATTAAGATCCCGAACCGAAGTAACAGGAGGCCGCTGATCGCAAAGATCGAGGGTCTTGGGATCGAAATATTACAGGTACTGGAATCCAAAAAGCAGGAGATCTATGTGATCGGCCGCAAGAGAGGTTCCAGTGAATCTATGGAATAAATAGAGTCAGTAAAGTAGACAGAGTAAATGGAATAAATAGAGTAAATAGAGTCAATCGGATCAATTTATTGAATAACGTAAATGACCAATTCAAGGAAATCCCTTAATTCGGGAGTCAACTGGAAATGCTTTTGAAGATTTACGGAAAGGGGAGGCCTTTCAGACTTTTTGTAGGAGGTCTGCATGGACGGGAATGGCGTGATACCTCATCTGTCCTGCTAAATCTTGAAAGGCCTTTTTCAGGAACTCTGGCAGTCATGCCCTTGGTAAACAGGGGGAAGTACGTCTCAACGCTGGACAGTGGTTATTACCATGGCATAGGGGAAAAAATCGTTGATGTTGTTGAAAAGTACAAGCCGGACATCTATGTGGAACTTCATTCCTATTCTAAGGGGAATTTCTGCAAACTGGTTTCAAAGGAAAGGGTGAATAATGTGGGAGTTCCAGGTTTCAGTTATCTTGAGAAAGGTGTTCTTATGGGATCGGTTTCCCCTCACATCCGAAGGGAATATTTTCCTGTGGAAGCACTCTGCCTTACTTTTGAGATTGAAAAAGAGAATTATAATTCAAGGGAATTTGCATCATCTATGCTTGATGTTGTGAAGGAATGCGATTCAAGGGACGAGTTCATTGAATATATGATGGTGCATTATCCCAATGTGGCAAAAAAAGCAATTGAAGATTACAAAAAGTTCTATGGGTTGTAAGGTTTCCCTTACAACTCATTAAATTCAAATTTATAATCCACCTAATGCGTCGTAGTTGTGGATGTTGTGTTCAGGATTTACATCCATCATCTCTTTTCTCTGTGACTTGAGCATGTCGTCAACACGGAGTACCATGTTAGCAACTTCTGAAGCTGATTTGATAGCCTGTTTTTTTACCCTGAGTGGGTCGATTATTCCTTTCTCAAGTACGTCACTGATCTTGCCCGTATAAACATCGAGACCTGCGTTCTTGATCTCTCCGTGTTTTGCGCGAAGTGAAAGAACTGTGTCAATACCATCCATTCCTGCATTTACTGCTATTTCCTTTGGTATTGATTCCATTGCTTCTGCAAATGCTGTGATTGCAAGCTGCTCACGGCCACCTACTTGAGCTGCAAAGGCATGTAATCCCTGTGCGACCTCGATCTCTGATGCACCGCCACCAGGTACGATCCTTTCATCCTCTATAGTGTTCTTGATGACCTGTAATGTGTCATCAACTGCACGCTCAAGGTTATCGGTCACGTGTTCGAAGGAACCTCTGAGCAGAATGGTTACAGTCTTTGATCCCTGGCAATCCCTTAAGTAGGTCTTACCAAGGTCGAATGCTCCGATCTGCTCAACAATGCCTGCATATCCCAGGTCCTTTTCGGTTATATCATTGATGTTCTTGACGATGTGTGCACCGGTAGCTCTTGAAATGCTCTTCACATTCTCTTCGTTGATACGTCTTACAGCAAAGATGCCCTTCTTCTGGAAATAGTCTGCTGCAGTCTGATCGATGTTCTTTGTTCCTATTATGACATTAGCACCTGTATCGATGATCTTGTCAAGCAGCTTATGAAAATCATCTTCTTCCTGTTTCAGGAATCCGGTCAGCTGGTCTGCAGAGCTGATCTGGAAAGTTGATTTGTTCTTTGTTTTCTGCACCAGTATGTCTGAAGATATGAGAGCGATCTTAGCGTTCTCTACCATATCAGGCATTGCAGAATGAAGACGCGCTTTGTTGATCACAATGCCTTCAAGAACTTCTGTATTGTCGATTGGCTGGCCGGGGTCCTGTGTTATAAGGATGCTTTCCTTGACATTTACCTTACCGTCCACTTCGACTTCAAGGGCTGCATCTACACAAAGTCCGCCGATCAGGTCTGCGTAACCTTCAGCGCCTTTACCCGAGATTGCCGTCTTTGCGATCTTAAGCAGAACTTCCCTGTTGTCTTTTGTAACATCTATGGCGTAGTTGTCAAGCAGTTCTGAAGCTTTGTCTGCTGCCTGCAGGAACCCTTTTATTATAAGTGTGGGGTGAATTCCTGATTCGATTAGTTCCTCTGCCTTTTCAAGAAGTGATCCTGCAAGGACCACTGCACTGGTGGTGCCATCACCTGCAATATCTTCTTGTGTCCTTGCGATCTCCACGATCATCTTTGCAGTAGGGTTTTCGATATCCATACCCTTGAGTATCATTGCACCATCGTTGGTGAGGACGATATCTCCCACCGAGTTCACAAGCATCTTGTCCATTCCTTTAGGACCGAGTGTTGTCTTTACGATATTTGCAATTGCCTTTGCTGCTGCGATGTTCGCGTAGAGGGCCTGTTTGCCCTTTGTATGTTCTTTCCTTGGATCTGTTATAATTGCTGGCTGACCTGCCATTGGATTTGAACCTCCTGATGATCTGATATATGAATTGGTCTAATGTTTTTACTATATTTGATTGAAACTAACTGTGTATGGTTCTATAAAAACGTTTCGAATGGTTATATTGCATTTATATCGTTTGTTCAAAAACTTTAAGATAAAAGGTGGTTTTAAGCGTATTTATGCTTGATTTTGTAGGACTTGGGCTTTACGATGAAAAGGACATATCGTTAAAAGGACTTGAAAAGATCCGCAATGCGGACAAGGTCTATGTGGAATTCTACACTTCTGTTCTTATGGGTACTGACCTTGAAAGAATGGAAGAACTATACAGGAAGAAGATCACGGTGCTTTCAAGGGGCGATGTGGAGCAGCATGCTGAGGACTGGATAGCCGGTGCAAAGGATAAGAATGTCGTATTCCTTACAGGCGGCGATACCATGGTATCCACTACACACGTTGATCTGCGTCTCCGTGCACTTGCCATGGGTATCGAGACTAACCTTGTTCACGGTGCATCCATAGCATCTGCAATATGTGGTCTTTCCGGTCTCCAGAACTACCGTTTCGGAAAAGCTACAACTGTTCCTCATCCTTACGTCACCAGCCGTGGTACCAGAGTGATCTCTGAAACACCATATGATACTATTAAGATGAACCTGGAGAAGGGTCTACATACAGCGGTTTTCCTTGATATTGACAAGAGCAAAGGCTACATGACAGTAAATGAAGCTCTCTCTATTCTGCATGAAGTGGAGAGAAAACGCGTTGATGGTGTTATGCAGGACCGCATTGCAGTAGGTGTGGCCCGTGCAGGATCTCCATCACCTGTGGTTAAAGCTGATTATTCGGAATCACTGAAATACTTTGATTTTGGCGGACCACTGCATATTCTGATAATTCCTGCTAATCTTCATTTCGTAGAGGCAGAGGCTCTTGTTAAGCTTGCAGACGGTCCTGAAAGCATGCTTGAAGATGTGGAATGATCCTCTTTTTCGGATATGTTCTAAGAGAATTTATTGAACAATTATGAATTATTCCGGGAATGAACTTTTTCATAGCTTCTGTTTCTTATCTTTCATTTCAACAACGACAACAAAAACAATGATATCAAAGTTGTAAAGCACAATAGATATAAGGCTATAGTCCTTTTTTTTGGTGAGAGGATATGATGCGCGGCTCAGTAGGTATAATTTCAGGTGAGACCGGATCGTTTGGTTTTAACTTCTTGATTTCTGACAGTACGGTTGTACATAGAGGGGAGTATGTAAAGGCATGGCATGAAAAGGACGGATGGGTTCTTTGCCAGGTGCTTTCGATCAAAAGATTCAGTGATAAGGTAAGTACAAAACATTCCTTCGATGAAGCTAAAAAGGCTTTTGAGGAATCCAGAAAGAATGGAAAGGATAAGAAAAGTTCCGATCGTATAGTTGCAGATGCTACGGTAATTGGAAGCCGTGATCCTTCAGGTCTCCTGAGGGCTCCAAAGACACCCTTCAGTCCGGGTGATGATGTTTTCAAAGCAGATAACGATCTTATAAGCTCCGTATTGGGTCTCTCCGGAAATGAGATGTATATCGGTCTGCTTGACGGGACTGATATTCCTGTTCACCTGAGCGTGAACAGCCTTGTTCAGAAACATTGCAGTATCCTTGCAAAAACCGGGAGCGGAAAGTCTTATACGGCAGCTGTCCTGTTGGAAGAGTTGCTTGACCGGAAGGTTCCCCTTTTGATTCTCGATCCTCACAGCGAGTATGCTTCTATGAAGGAAGCCGCAGCGAAAACAGATGATCTCAAGAAGTACGGTGTATCGCCAAAAGGGTATAGTTCCAATATTACAATATATACTCCTGCCAGCAAGGCAATAAATCCCAATGCTGATGAACTTTTCAGGCTTAACGGGAACAATCTGAGTGCAAAGGATCTTACTTCCATTTTCCCGGACAACCTTACCAGCACTCATACTGGTATACTCTATGAAGCGATACAGAAGCTCAGGGCCGAGATGGAGACCTATACCCTTGATGACATTATTTTTGAAGTGGGTAATAATGAGAGCAAAGCTCGCTGGAACGTTATGAGTGTCCTGGAAGATATCCGTGATTCCGATCTTCTTTCCTCATCACCCACATCTCTTGAAGAGCTTATGCAGAAGGGAAAGGCAGCGGTCATCGATTTCAAAGGAGTGGCCCCTGACTTCCAGAGCATGATCGTAGCACAGCTTTGCGGTGCACTTTTCGAAGCACGCAAGATGAATGCCATACCTCCCGGGATGCTTGTTGTTGAAGAAGCCCATAACTTCGCTCCGGAGCGTGGTTTCAGTAAGACTGCAAGTTCTGAGGTCCTGCGTACCATCGCATCAGAAGGCCGTAAGTTCGGTCTTGGAATGATGGTCATATCCCAGCGTCCTGCAAGGATCGACAAGAACGTGCTTTCCCAGTGCGGAACGCAGGTAATCATGAAAGTCACTAATCCAAATGATTTGAAATCCATCAGTAAAGGACTCGAGGGCGTGAACTCTTTTGTAGAAGATGAACTGATGCGCCTTCCTCCCGGTGTTGCCATGCTTGTGAGTAATGATATCGAGAGACCTGTTCTGATAGATGTAAGGTTGAGGAAATCAAAACACGGAGGTGAATCTGTTAACGTGCTTAAAAGTACACAGCTATCATCTCTGTCTCCTCCAAAAAGTGCTTCAAAGACTCTCAGCCAGCCAGTGAAGAGGTCTGAGCCTGTAAAAGTGGAATCTCAAACCTCTGAAGAGGCCGGAAGTCCGCCGCCGAAGAGACGACCAAGCAGGCAGGTTAACGGGCAATCCAATTCTGGTGGTGGGGGTCTTTTCAAGAAGATCTTCGGTTCAGAGAAGTGACCGTTCCGACGGATGGGTTTATAAGTGAATTATATGTAGATGGTGTTAAAGTGGCAGCAGATCTGTATGAAAAGGTCGAAAGATACGAACGTCTGTTAAGAGAAGCACTCGCAAAGGCGGATATAGGTCCCATCAAGGGATCACACATGCTTTCAGTGGCTGAGGACTATAAGAATATGGCAAGTTCCTACTACGAGGACGGTATGCATTTTATAAAGTCGGAGGATCCTGTAAATGCGCTCATCTGTTTCAGTTATGGTCATGCCTGGCTGGACGCAGGTGTACGTCTGGGTGTTTTTAATGTTGATGACGATGTGCTGTTCACAATATGATCGTCATTCAAGAAGCGTAGATTAAAGATGAAATGAAGGTTTAAGATAAGATATCTGGAGAGAATGAAACGATGACAAATTTTCATGTTACACTTGAAGCCGCCTGGTTGGTGAGAGACGTACAAACTGCAGATGATGCTATTGGAGTTGCTATAGCAGAGGCTGGAAAAAGGCTGAATCCTCAGCTGGACTTTGTAGAGGTCGATGTGGGCACCACTTTCTGTCCTGCCTGCAATGAGCCTTTTGGCAGCGTTTTCATTGCAGCTAATACCGCAATAGTCGGTCTTGTCCTTGAGATGAAGGTATTTGATGCCGAGAGTGCAGAGCACGCGTCAAGGATCGCAAAGTCCGTCATAGGAAGAGCATTACGTGATGTTCCGCTCAATGTGGTGGAAGTTGAAGAGTTTGAGTAAGGTGTCAGTATGTCTGATGTGATATCTGTAGTGGGTCATGCTGCAATAGATTTCCTTTTCGATGTAGAAGGAATTGCAAAACAGAACGAGTCATATCCGATAATTGATTACCAGAAGTTCTTCGGAGGCGGAGCTGCGAACATTGTTGCAGCGATCTCTGTCCTTGGTGGTAACTCTCAGCTGATCTCTGCAGTAGGTGATGACTTTGCAACATCAGGTTATGAAGAGCATCTTGATGGCCTGGGTGTTGACCTTTCCCTTCTTTTCAGGCTCAAGGGAGAGAAAGGGACTGCAGCGTATGTTTACACGGACCCTTCCCACAACCAGTCAACTTACTTTTACTGGGGGGCATCTGCAAAACTGAAGGAACTTGAACCTCCGGAACTTGAGTTTGTTCACCTTGCAACATCTGAGCCGAACTTTAATGCCAAGATCGCACAAAAATCAAAGTTCGTGTCCTTTGATCCTGGACAGGATCTTGTGATGTACACAAGAGAGAACCTTGAAGCTATCCTCGATAAAACTGATATTCTTTTCACCAATAAACATGAGATAAAGCGCGTCTGTGATATGACAGAAAGTACTTTTGATGATATCAGGGGAAAGATCGGCATTGTGGTAGTGACCTATGATGCAGAGGGAAGTAAGATATTCTCAGATGGTGCGGAGTACGAGATCCCCGCGGTACCTGTAAGGCACTTGACCCGACCGGCGCAGGAGATGCGTATCGTGCAGGTTTCCTTTTATCATATACCCGTGGATATCCTCTGGATATCTGCGGTAAGGCCGGAGCTACTGTTGCATCATTTGCAGTTGAGTCGGTCGGATGCCAGACATGCCTTCCTAAATGGGATGACATGGTCGCCAGGTATGAAAGCCAGTTCGGAGAGTTCCCATCTCTTGATGGGTAATATCTATTCCATCGTATAGCTGAGTCCTGTAAATATCAATTATATAGATTGCAGACTGGCTTCTGCCGGTTTGCTTCACTACATAAATAAAAATAGTAATAATAAAAATAACAAAAATTAAGTATTAAATTTCAAAAAGACAATTTCAAGTTAAATTTTTTGTCTTAATACTTCGATACTGATTTTGAAGTTCAATTATCGCTGGTCAGTATTCAGTCTTTATTCTCTATCCTTTTTTCCTATAGTGATGCCGCTCTTGTGAACTTTTTTCCCATTCTCATCACCGATCATGATTTCCAGTTCATAGATGGATGAGGGGTTTCTTGTAGGGATTTCTATAATTATAGGCTCATCAAATGTTACATTTCCGTATAGCTTATTGTTTTCGCTCTTAATAGTATTGCCATCTTCTTTTATTTCATAGGTAGCATAGTAATTGGCTGTGTATGCGGGATCACGCAATACAAATGTAAATATAATTTCGTCCTCATAGCCATAAGTTTCAGGAATGAATATATCGTTTTCTATTTGTTCTCCCCATATACTGGCTGTTTGTTCTACGCCTTCCTGATCTGTATAGTCCATGACAGATGAATAATTCACTACAGCAAGCAATAAAATTATTGATATTATGGCAATTGCTGCCTTTACATAGTTTCTCACAGAATAGTCCTCTTTCATTTATTAGCAGCAAATATGTGTGCCCCATCATTTAATACTTTTTTGGGAATTGTTACGATTTAGGGCTTCAGCTCAATACTAGATCTGATTGAAATATAAAGCTAATATAATTATTCGAACCTATAAGGTCCTTATCGACCTGATCAAAAAAAAGTGTTCAATATCGTGCATTCCTACACGATATTGATCTTGAATAATGTGTTTACTTTTTGTTCTCGATCACAGCGTGTGCTGCTGCAAGTCTTGCAATTGGCACACGGAATGGCGAACAGCTGACATAATTTAGTCCGGCGTTGTGTCCGAATTTAACTGATTTTGGCTCTCCGCCATGTTCGCCACAAATTCCGATCTTGATGTCAGGTCTTGTTGAACGTCCCTTCTCGATACCGATCTTCACGAGCTGACCTACTCCATCCTGATCAAGCACTGCAAACGGATCGTCCTCTAGTATGCCACTCTCTAAGTAGAACGGTAAGAACTTACCTGCATCGTCCCTGCTGAAGCCAAAGGTTGTCTGGGTCAGGTCGTTGGTGCCGAAGGAGAAGAACTCAGCTTCCTTTGCGATCTGGTCTGCTGTGAGTGCTGCTCTTGGGAGTTCGATCATTGTTCCGACCATGTAGTTAAGTTCGACATCTTCTTTTTCCATTGCTGCTTCCACAGCTTTGATCACATGCTTTTTAACGAATTTAAGCTCATCTATGGTACTGATCAGCGGGATCATGATTTCAGGCACGATGGTCATGCCTTCCTTTGTAAGTTTGCATGCTGCTTCAATGATCGCCTGGGCCTGCATCTCATAGATCTCTGGGTATGTGATGCCAAGACGGCATCCTCTGTGACCGAGCATCGGGTTCATCTCTTTGAGATATTCGATACGCTCGATTACTTTCTTCACCCTTTCTATCTCACTCTGTGAAGCATCTTCAGAATTCAGCTCTGCAAGTTTTTCAATTGCTTCCTCGTGGTTTGGAAGGAACTCGTGGAGTGGCGGATCAAGTAATCTTATTGTCACAGGATATCCTTCCATTGCCCTGAAAATACCTATAAAGTCTTCTCGTTGCATCGGGAGGAGTTTTTCAAGAGCTGCTTTTCTGGCCCCGATCTCTTCTGCCATGATCATTTCACGCACTGCAGGAATCCTGTCCTCTCCGAAGAACATGTGCTCTGTTCTGCAGAGCCCGATTCCTTCTGCACCAAAGTCACGTGCGACCTGTGCATCGTGAGGTGTATCTGCATTTGTCCTGACCTTCATGGTCCTTACTTCATCGGCCCATAAGAGTATCTGTTCAAGTTCGCCGGTAACTCCTGGCATGATGAGGTCGACCTCTCCAAGAATAACGTCTCCTGTGGAACCGTCAATGGAGATCATGTCACCTTCATTAATGGTATGCTCACCGATCGTGAAAGTCCTTTCTTTTATATCAATTACAATGTCACCACAGCCTGCTACACATGGCTTACCCATTCCTCTTGCAACTACTGCTGCATGTGAGGTCATTCCTCCGCGTACTGTAAGGATGCCTTCGGAGGCATTCATTCCGCCGATGTCCTCCGGAGAGGTCTCAGCACGTACAAGGATGGTCTTCTCACCATTTTTTGCTTTTTCTTCGGCATCTTCTGCTGTGAATACAACCTCACCAACAGCTGCTCCCGGGGATGCAGGCAGACCGTTTGCAATTACATCCGGTGTTGCATTGGGATCAATGTTTGGGTGAAGTAATCTGTCGACCTGTGAAGGTTCGATCCTTGTGAGGGCTGTTTCCCTATCGATAAGTTCCTCTGCTACCATGTCGGTAGCGATCTTGATAGCTGCAGCGGCAGTTCTCTTACCGGTCCTTGTCTGCAACATGAATAAATTGCCTTCTTCAATGGTGAACTCGATGTCCTGCATTTCCCTGAAGTGGTCTTCAAGTTTCATGTAGATATCAACTAGCTGGTCATATACTTCGGGCATGCTACTCTTCAGGGTCTTGATCGGCTGAGGTGTCCTGATACCTGCAACGACATCTTCTCCCTGTGCATTGATCAGATATTCTCCGAAGAATCTCTTTTCACCTGTTGCAGGGTCTCTTGTGAAAGCCACTCCTGTTCCGGAGGTCTCTCCCATGTTACCGTAGACCATGCTCTGTACGTTCACTGCAGTTCCCCATTCACCAGGTATGCCGTTCAGGCGTCTGTATGTGATAGCACGCTGGTTGTTCCATGAACCAAAAACTGCATCTATGGCCATCTGAAGCTGTTCTCTTGCATTCTGCGGGAATTCCTTCCCGGTCTCTTCCTTGATGATGTCCTTGAATTTTTCAACAAGGTCCTTAAGGTCACTCACATCGAGTTCAGTGTCCTGTTTAACACATTTCTTCTTTTTCATTGTAGTGAGTGTGGATTCGAACTTCTCATGTTCGATGCCGAGCACAACATCTGCAAACATTGTGAGGAACCTTCTGTAGCTGTCGTAAGCAAACCTGTCGTTGCCTGTCTTTTTGGCAAGGCCTACTACTGAGTTGTCATTAAGTCCCAGATTGAGAACTGTATCCATCATACCCGGCATAGACACACGGGCACCTGAACGTACGGAAACAAGTAATGGGTTGTTAAGATCTCCAAATAACTTTCCCGTGGTGTTCTCCAGTTCTTTTATGGCATTATCGATCTGCTCTTTAAGACCTGCAGGATATTTTTTGTCCTTAAGATAAAGAGTACATACCTCGGTTGTGATAGTAAATCCAACCGGAACCGGGATTCCCAGATTTGACATTTCTGCGAGGTTGGCTCCTTTGCCCCCAAGCAGGTCTTTCATACTGTTTTTGCCTTCAGTTTTGTTGTTTCCGAAAAGATACACAAATTTATTATCTGCCACTAAATTTTCCTCCCACGGGAAGATATTTTGATTATGGGTTAGGCTAGCGTTATTATGTATTTATTGATTCCGATTTCTTATTGATCAGTTACAATATCAGGAGTCTTCCGGAAGTATGTCATTGAACATATCCAGACGACATTGTCGTTTATTGTGTGATTATTATTAAGTGTTATCGGTGATTTTCAATTATTTCAAGCAATATCGGGGGTTTCTGATAAATTTTATCTAAACATATCTAGAATATGACCGAAATCATATATAATAAAGCATAAATTCTTGATATTAATTAGATTATTTATAAATTTAAAGAGTATTTTTGTAAATATAATCGCCAGAAACATAGAAACATATTAATTACTGTGTAAGGCATTATAATGCCTGATATTATCACTATTTAATAATAATTCTAAATTGTTTACATTATGTACCATTTGTTACTGTAAATCTATGCCATTGGTTTGCATTTTTCATTTTATGTACGATTATCTTTTTGTAATAAGTTTTTCTGGATTATTAAAGAGATTGCGATAACTTTATATACTAAATGTACTATGGTATATATATCACCAATTTAATTTATATATTGATGGCAAGAGGCGTATGAAGAGGCTTGGAACAGTAGTGCAGGTAGTAGCACAACAGGGTTTGCTTGTAAGAGGGGACAACATAAAACCAGATACATCTTTGAGGGATCTTCCCCGTATCAACTCGATGGTTGTTGACAAATCCGTCAAGCGAATTGGAAAGGTGAATGGTGTGATCGGTCCTGTAAAATCTCCTTATATCACTATTAAGGTCTTTGGAGACGTTTCTGGTCCTGAACTGAAGAAGTACCTCAATGAGAAGGTGTACGTCAAATAAGTCAATTTATTATATTTTATATTTAGCATATCTTTGTTGCATTTATATAAGTAGATTGGCAGTTAGCAATTTTGGTAAAATCGAGGCAATGATAAAATGGTGGAAGTTGAAAGAGTTAGGTATTCTGATACTTCAGAGAGAGAAAAAATACGTGCAATGATCAAGGCACGTAAAGAGAAGGAAAAGACCGCTGAAGTCGAGAACAAGGTTATTGAGTGTCCTGAGTGTGGAAGCCGTAACCTTGAGCAGGACTATGAGCGTGCCGAACTGGTATGCGCAGATTGTGGTCTTGTAGTGGATGCTGAGTTTGTAGATGAAGGTCCGGAATGGCGTGCTTTTGACCATGACCAGCGTATGAAACGTTCTCGTGTGGGTGCACCAATGACATACACCATACATGACAAAGGTCTGTCTACCATGATCGACTGGAGAAACCGTGATTCCTATGGAAAATCAATCTCCTCCAAGAATCGTGCCCAGTTGTACAGGTTGAGAAAGTGGCAGCGTCGTATACGTGTAAGCAATGCTACTGAAAGGAACCTTGCATTCGCTTTATCAGAACTTGACCGTATGGCATCTGCATTAGGTCTTCCACGTACTGTACGTGAGACCGCTGCAGTGGTCTACAGGAAAGCAGTTGACAAGAACCTCATCCGTGGAAGAAGTATTGAAGGTGTGGCAGCAGCAGCACTTTATGCAGCATGTCGCCAGTGCAGTGTTCCAAGAACTCTGGATGAGATCGGAGAAGTTTCAAGGGTAAGCAGGAAAGAGATCGGAAGGACATACCGTTTCATTTCCCGTGAGCTTGCACTCAAGCTTATGCCAACCTCACCAATTGACTACGTTCCAAGGTTTTGCTCAGGCCTGAACCTCAAGGGAGAGGTACAGTCCAGGGGTGTTGAGATCCTTCGTCAGGCATCTGAAAAGGAACTCACAAGTGGCCGTGGACCAACCGGTGTGGCAGCAGCTGCGATCTATATTGCATCCATTCTCTGCGGTGAACGCAGGACACAGCGCGAGGTCGCTGATGTTGCAGGTGTGACCGAGGTCACTATCCGTAACAGGTACAAAGAGCTCGCTGAAGAACTGGATATCGAGATCATTCTCTGATCCTGTATCGAGGACTAATAATACAAATAAGAACTGCAAAGGCAAATACTGTCTTTGCGTTCCCTATATTTTTTATCATTTATTTTACAATGGATCTATATGCTTAGTTCATACATTGGTATTACAAATTCGAATTACTGACTGACCTAAGATGCTAATCGATCACATTATATACTAACGTAATTTTCTAGTGACCATGTTAGAACTGTTCGAGATGTTGTTCATAGGTTTTATAGTAGGCCTGACTGGTGCCCTTGTACCAGGGCCTATGCTATTTGTGACCATTGACGGCACTCTGAAGAAAGGCTGGACAGCAGGACCGGAAGTTTTCCTGGGTCATGCTATCATCGAATCTGCCGTGCTCATTCTGATCCTTTTAGGTATGAACACACTTGTGGGTGAGCGTGAGATGTCGTTCATCTCGGTGGGCGGTGGTATAGTCCTGATCATTTTCGGGCTAATGACGATACGGGGGGCAAAGGCTTCAGCCGAAGAGATCCATGGACAGGACAAAGTGGTCTCCAATTCGCTGATCGCGGGTATCGTCACTTCTGCTTCTAACCCCTATTTCTGGCTCTGGTGGCTGGCAGCCGGCAGTGCCCTTGTACTTGAGAGCATGAAACTTGGAATGCTTGCAGTTGTGTTCTTCATAGTCGGACACTGGCTTGCAGATCTCGGCTGGTTCACTGCCGTTTCGCTATCTTTCAGCCGTGGCAGGGGTATGTTCTCGCCGAAGACCTACAGGTATATTCTTGTATCATGCGGACTATTCCTGATACTGTTCGGTGGATGGTTTGCCATTGGATGATCCTGAAAGGCCGATATGCTTGCATATCAATAAGCTGATATGTTGATGTGTCGCTATGCCGATATTTAAAGGAGAGATGATTCTTGAAGCACCCCTGTATTGCTATCCATAAGAAGAAAGGTGAACCTGCCAGAAAGTTTCTTATGGAGCTTGATATTCTTGACAAGTCCCTGAAGATATTCAGTGAAGGGGATGAGCTGTATCTACCTCTTGAGAGGGAGCTGACCCCGGAGGAGTTCTATGAGCTTCCCGAAGAGGCAAGACAGGTGGAAAATGAGTTCGAATCCCATGAAAAGATCCTTAAACTTGAGGATATCCTGGGCTTCACCCCCGTTTACGAGATCGTTGGAGATATCGCACTTATAGAAGCCGATGAGCCGGAATCAGAAAAGATCGCTGATGCACTCCTGAAGGTACACAAGAATGTGAATACTGTTCTTGGTGCAGTTTCTGCAGTAGAAGGAGAGTTCCGGACACGCAGGTTCAAGGTCCTTGCAGGGGAAGGGGGAACGGAAACGATCCACAAGGACCATGGATTCAAGTACAAAGTGGACCTCGAACGTGCATATTTCACACCCCGCCTTTCAACAGAGAGGCAGCGCATTGTTTCACAGGTCGGAAAAGATGATGTTGTCCTTGACATGTTCGCAGGCGTTGGTCCTTATAGCATTCCGATCGCAAAAAAATGCAAAAAGGTCATTGCCATGGACAAGAACCCTGATGCTATCCATTTCCTGAAAGAGAACGTGAAGCTCAACTCGATAGAAAATATTGAGGTGATAGAAGGTGATGCGAACGAGATCGCCCGTAATTTCGAAGGTGTTGCAGATCATGTTATCATGAACCTTCCTCATAGTGCCGATGCTTTCCTTGATTCTGCTATCTATGTGACATCTTCCGGAGGTATCATACATTACTACGGAATGACCCACGAAGATGACCTTTATGAGAGTTCCATAGATCTGATAGAAAAAGCAGCAAATAAAGCTGATCGGAGCATCGAAGTAGTGGGATGCAGGACAGTTCGCTCGTATGCGCCTCATCAGTACAATGTCTGTATCGAGGTCAGGATAAACTGAATCTGGGCGAAACGATTAAATTCTAAAATCC
>JBNJIC010000026.1:0-20320 GCA_051749005.1 Halobacteriota archaeon
GATGAAGCCATACCATGCACTGGAGCAGGGATTCCAAGTTTATCGATTATTACTCCAAACTTTTCTCTGTCCTCTGTAATATCAATACTTTCTGGTGATGTACCGATAATATTTACTCCGTGATCTATAAGGTCACTTGCAAGATTTAATGGTGTCTGACCCCCGAACTGCACGATAACACCGTCCACTTTTTCTCGTTCAAGTATATTCAGTATATCCTCCAGTATCAAAGGTTCAAAATACAGGCGGTCTGAAGTGTCATAATCAGTGCTAACAGTCTCAGGATTGCAGTTGATCATTATGGTCTCGATGTTAAGCTCTCGCAGAGCATAGCAGGCATGGACACAGCAGTAATCAAATTCGATTCCCTGACCGATGCGATTTGGCCCACCTCCGATTATGGCGATTTTATGTTTACCTGCAGGTAACTGTTTATCGTCCCCGTCCTCGTAAGTGGAATATAGGTAAGGGGTTTTTGCATCGAACTCGGCAGCACAGGTATCAACCATCTTGTATGATGGAACGATGCTCATTTCCTGCCTTAGTTTTCGGATCACCACCTCATCAGATTTCACAAGTTGTGCAATACGGATATCGGAAAAACCAATTCTTTTTGCATCGTTCAGGACCTTTGATGGCAGGGTGCAAGTAGTGTACAAGGAAAGTTCAAATTCCATTTTCACTATTTTTTTGACCTTTTCTATATACCACGGGTCAATCCCTGTGAGACTGGATATCTGGTTAACTGTCATTTCTTTCTTTAAGGCAGATGCAATATAGAAGAGCCGGTTATGATTCGGGGTAAGTAGAAGACTGTTAAGTTCCTCCACGGACAGCTTATCAAATTCGTCAACAACAAGACCAAATCTATCTATTTCCAGGGATCTGACAGCTTTTTGCAGTGACTCTTCGAATGTCCTTCCTATTGCCATTACCTCACCCACTGCTTTCATTTGGGTTGATAGGAGTTCATCTGCACCCGGAAACTTTTCAAAAGCAAATCTTGGTATTTTCACGACCACATAGTCAATTGTGGGTTCAAAGGACGCAGGAGTCTCCTTTGTAATGTCATTCTGAATCTCATCCAGTGTCATCCCGACAGCCAGTTTTGCGGCAATCTTTGCAATCGGAAATCCAGTGGCTTTGGATGCAAGAGCAGATGAGCGTGATACTCTTGGATTCATCTCGATCACTACAAATTTGCCATTGGCCGGGTTTACCGCAAACTGTATGTTGGAACCACCCGTGTCCACACCAATTTCTCGTATAATCTTTAATGATGCATCTCGCAGTATCTGATATTCACGATCAGAAAGGGTTTGTGCAGGTGCTACGGTTATACTATCGCCTGTATGTATTCCCATAGGATCCATATTCTCAATGCTGCATACGATCACAACATTATCGGCACAGTCACGCATAACTTCCAGTTCATATTCCTTCCAGCCTATCACCGATTCCTCGATGAGTACTTGGTTAATCCTGCTATATTTGATACCCAATCCAGCGATATTTTTTAGCTCATCAAGGTTATATGCTATCCCGCCCCCGGCTCCACCCAGGGTATATGCAGGCCTGACAACAACAGGATAATCAAGTTCTTCCGCAATAGTCACAGCTTCTTCCACTGTGGAAGCAGTAGTGCTTCTTGGAACCGGGATCCCTATGTTTTCCATCGTTTCTTTGAATGACAATCTGTCTTCTGCTTTTTTAATGGCTGTCAGCTTCGCTCCGATAAGTTCAACATCATACTTCTCAAGTACGCCTGATTCCGCAATTTCAGATGCAACATTTAACCCGGTCTGTCCGCCAAGGGTAGGCAGTAGCGCGCATGGCCTCTCTTTTTCGATAATCTTTTCCAGCACTTCAGGTGTGAGTGGCTCAATATATGTTTGGTGTGAAAGCTCAGGGTCGGTCATAATAGTTGCAGGATTGGAGTTTACCAATACCACCTGATACCCTTCTTCCTTGAGGGCTTTACATGCCTGACTACCCGAATAATCAAACTCACATGCCTGCCCGATAATAATAGGACCTGCACCTATAATCATAATCTTTTTAATGTCGGTTCGTTTTGGCATTATTGATCAACACTCCTCTTAGTTTCAGCGATCAAATTGTCAAAGAAGTCATATGTGTCATGCGGACCAGGGCCGGCTTCTGGATGATATTGAACTGACCAAATCTTCAGTTCCTTGTTCCGTATCCCTTCTACCGTCCAATCGTTGGGATTCATCATGGTGATCTCAAGCCCGGTCCCTTCAATAGAATCTTTGTCTACTGCAAAACCGTGATTCTGGGACGTGATAAAAACCCTACCGGTATCGCAATCCACAACTGGATGATTAGCGCCCCTGTGCCCAAATTTTAGTTTGTAGGTCTTTGCGCCCATGGCAAGGGATATTATCTGGTGCCCGAGGCATATCCCAAAAAGGGGTATCCTTCCTGCCAGTTCTTTTACGTTGCTTATGGTAGATTCAAGCACAGCAGGATCGCCTGGACCATTGGAGATCAATATGGCGTCAGGTCCTATATTGAGGATCTCGTAAAAATCGGTTTCATACGGGACAAGAAGTACATTTGCACCTCTTTTTTTCAGCTGTTCAATAATGCTATTCTTAATCCCACAGTCGATAACAACAATATCAGGACCACCTCCTCCATAAAATTGTTTGTATGTACGGGTGGACACCCCGTCTACAACCTTACATTGCGAAATCCCGGGTTGAGAAATCGTTTTTTGTATCAGGTCAAAGGTGTCAGGATCTTCCCCTTCATATACTACCAGCCTGCTTTTCATGGTTCCATGTTCACGGATTTTCCGAGTAAGTTTTCTGGTATCCACTCCCTCTATTCCCGGAACACCGTTTTCTGTCATGAATTCATCAAGACTAAGCTGCGATCTCCAGTTGCTCGGTGTCCTGCACACCTCTTTCACCACAAACCCACTTGCATTTATGCAGTTTGATTCATAGTCCTCTTCGCAGACTCCATAGTTCCCGACCAGTGGGTATGTAGACAGGAGTATCTGTCCGGCATAGGATGGATCTGTAAGTGACTCAACATAACCCGTCATTGCAGTGTTGAACACCAGTTCCCCATATACTTCACCAACTGCGCCAAAACCGCTTCCATGTATCACAGTACCATCTTCAAGTACTATTATTGCTTTTTTCATGATTACCCCAATGATTTCCGCATTCTTCCCATCTTAACCAGTGTTGACCGTGTAAGTTGTAACAGATCCTCATCCATGATGCCGCAAGTATCTGTTGCACACAACAGATCGGGACGTACCATCTCCAGCAACATCCGGTATGATGGTTCGCATTGAGTTTCAATATCAAAGATATCACGTAAAATATCAACCTCCTTCCGAATAGATTCATGGAGTGTATCCGAAAGGAATCGGGATGCTGTATTTATATCAAGATACTCAAATGCGAATCTAAGGTCTGATCGAAGTGATGGGAAATATTTAGTGAACAAACGCTCGCAAACATCTTCGCCAAATTTTTCTCTTACCTCTGCTATAGCAGATCCGGTGCCAATGATCTCAGGTGGTATGCCTATGGAATACAGTGCACCTGTGAATTTTATTGCCCTGGGCAAATTCATGCTTTCTCGCGGTATGCTCGCTTCCAATTCTTTTCCAATATCACTGCGGCACAGATGAGATACACTTGTGACATCGGGGGTATCTCTCGCATATCCTGTGCCACCTCCACGCATTAAGCGATCGCGTTGCTGGGGTAGAAAATCGGAAATACAGTTTATGGTTGATGAGAACTGCTGTATTGCTTTGTTGTACCTAGTACCAAATATCCCTATGATGTTGAAGAGCTCTTCTTTTTCATCATCAGATAATTTATCCGGAGATTTTGACAGCTCATCTTTGGCACGCCTTACAAACTCCTCTGCATCGCCTTTTTCATGATCAAATCTCAAAGCTGACTGCAACGTAACGGTGTCAATGCCCCTATATTCATTGAAAAAGTTATCTGCATTCTCCAGGGTCATGTGCCCCCTAAAAGGTAACGCGCCCGCTCCGAATATGATCCCAATTTGTGTGTCAATACTTGCTTCTAATTCATGAAGGTTGCTTATTGCGTATTTGCATGAAAGAGTGCTTGCCACATGCCCGAACGTCAGTGCTGAATCTGATTTTCCCATGAACACCCTGTACTTTTCGGGTGTTTCGTTCAATTGCTCCTGATAGGCAAGGATCGTGTTTTCTATGATCTCCTTTGCATTCAGCAGTCCCGGCACTTCCTCGATCAGAGGTATTATGCGCGGTGTTTCCATCTCAAAATTGAACTCCTTTTTTGCAAGTTCATTTACATTTTCCATGTGCTGCTGTGACTCTATGATCTCCTGGATAGTACTTGTCATTGGATGCACTACCTCAGTTATTGCCTGACTACCCGATTGTTCATGGGTAATATAATTAGCCTCGGCAACTGACATCATTACCATAAGTTGCCTGAAACTGTTTTCCTGGACTGCGCTTGGTAGCCTTGGCGTGATAAATATATCTTTACCAGGAACCAGATCTGTTTCCTCTATGAATTTTGATACTATCTGGCCATTCTGATGATAAGGTGTAGTTTTACCCTCATAATCTGGCATATATTCGTCACAGCCGTATTTTGTGACAGCTTCGACAGCTTCGACAATCTCTTCCTGAGTTGAGATGTATTTCGATACTGAATCAGGATGCTGTGTACACATTACTTTTGGGAATTTGATTTTTGATGCCATTTTGAATTACACCTGATTATGACTAATTATGACAAATTATTTAAAGATATTGTAATATATTAAACGGCAATAGTCTTAAATATGTTGTCATATTTTTGCATATAATCTCATAAAAAGGTGTATCAATGACTGATGTAATAATAATCGGAAGCAAATCAGATAGGGATATAGCAAAAAAAACGATTGAAATATTTGATTAATTTGGCATTAAATATACAATTACAGTAGCATCAGCCCACAGAACACCTGCAAGGGTCGCTAAAATAATCGATGATGCTCACAAAGAGGGAGTCAAGGCGTTTATTGCCATAGCAGGACTAGCAGCACATCTTCCTGGTGTTGTGGCATCATATACAACAAAACCTGTGATAGGTGTCCCTGTTATCAGCACTTGATGGCACTGATTCTTTGCTTTCGATCGTACAGATGCCCTCAGGTATTCCAGTTGCATGTGTTGGAATTAGAAGAGGAGACAATGCAGGCATTCTTGTTGCTCAGATAATGGCAGCCAATAATTATGAATTAGATGTAAAATTGAGAGATTATATAAGTGAACTTGCCGAGAAAGTAGATAAAGACGCTCTAAATTTATTCAACTAAATTCAATTAAAGCTTTGTAGAAGATTTCCAAAGATAGAATCGGTATATAGATCCTCCATATACTTCCCAACATTGAATAGAAGCATTTTTATCAAAAAAATTAATTTTTTGTTAAATTTTCTGCAAAGCTAATAAATTACTGAATGAGGGGAATAGCTTAATCAAAAATTCTAATTTATAGGAGTCTCTTTATCATCGTGTCGGTAAACTCAGTTTACCTGCCATCAAGAATATCATTGTATTCCTACATTTCCCAGTCTTTAATCGATATAATCTCTTAATGGGTGTATAACCTCCTTTGTTGGGCAGAAAAAGGAAGAATACTGATTTCACAAATAATTATTGCACTTCCAAAATAAATGGATCATTGAAATATATCGGGATGAAAATGATAATAGTCGAAAATCTTCAGAAAATAGTTACTCATAAACACTTTGAAGTGTTTATAATATCCGTAATAATTTTAGCAGGAATATTGGTTGGAGTGCAGACTTATCCTGATTTCTCTGCAAAGCACCATGATCTTATTACAATACTTGACACATTGATCATTATAATATTTGTAATTGAAGCAATACTTAAAATAGCTTCTGAAATGCCACACCCTCTACAGTATTTCAAAAACTCCTGGAATGTGTTTGACTTTATAATTGTCATAGGCGTCCTTCTTCCGATCGGTGGGCCGTTTTTGCCTGTGATAAGACTTTTAAGAGTCCTGCGAGTTTTTAGACTTATCACAGTAGTGCCCAGAATGAGGCTCATAGTAGGTGCCCTTTTAAAAAGCATTCCTTCCATGATATATGTTTTTATGTTGCTTGGAATCATTTTTTATATCTATGCAGTTGTGGGAACCTTCGCATTTTCAGAAAATGATCCAATTCACTTTGAAAATTTACAAACATCTTTACTGACATTATTCAGAATAGTAACTTTTGAAGACTGGACGGATGTCATGTACATTAACATGTATGGATGTGACCAATATGGATATGAAAACGCAAGGTTGGAATGCATGAATCCCTCCGCGTCCCCTATCGGGGCAGCATTATATTTCACATCCTTTGTATTAGTTGGTGGATTAATAGTTCTTAATTTTGCAATCGGAGTTGTCATTAATAGCATGGATGAGATGAAAGAAGAAATGGTGAATGAATATCCTGCCTATAATAAGCTGGCTGAAAAAGGAAAGCAGGAAAATATTATTGACCGGCTCAATGAAATGGATGAAAAATTAGATGCCCTGCTTGATAATCGATTTCCATAACAAAATACAAGTGGGTACTAAAGAATGGGCATTTCAACAATTATTTTGATTTCAGAATTGCACAGATGCGAACATAAATCTGTTCAAATCAACTTTTTGAAAAACACTGGAAAACAGGAACGCTCCGATGTCGGATGAATCATAAAAAACAGGCACAATCATGAAATCCTGTATTCGAATTACTTTGTAAATATGAGAATATATGGAAATATATTTAAACTTTGAGCTATATCAACCAATTATGCCGGATAATAATATGACATATATATCATCAGGAAAAGCAAAAGATATCTATGAAGTATCTGAAGATAAATTGCTATTCAAATTTACAGATAGAGTAACTGCTTTTGACGGCAAGAAAAAGGCAGAATATCAGGAAAAGGGAGAGATTAAATGCGTTATGGCAGAATACTGGTTCAATATTCTGGAACAGGAAGGCATACCTACTCACTATATGTCTTGCCCGACACCTACCAGCATGCTTGTTAAGCGTTTGGATATTGTACCTGTGGAGGTCATCTGGAGAAACTATGCTGCAGGTTCACTCCTGCGTCGGCATGAAGCAGGAGAAGTTGAACTTCCGGATGGCGTGAAACCCGAAGAAGGTGCACCAATAACCGGAGGGATGATAGAGTTCACAACCAAGTTCGAGGCAGTGGACAGACCGGTCAGTATTAAGGAAATTATGTATAACGACTGGATGAATGAACAGGAGATAGAATACGTAACAAAGCTCACAAAAAAGATTAACGAAATACTTGGAGTTGGGCTGGATAATGCAGGTATAATACTGGCTGATTTCAAGGTAGAGTACGGCAGAACTTCTGACGGCGAGATAATCCTTGCTGATGAAGTCGGAACTCCTGATGGATGCCGCTTCTGGGACAAAGCTAAATTTGAGAACGGTGTGATCAAAAGCCTTGATAAAGATGTATTCAGAAAAGGCACAGGTGATCTGACTGCTGCATATAGCGAATTATTTAAACGAATCCAAGAAGTTTAACTTTAAATATTATACAAGCAGTTCATTTATGATAGATTTGTGCAGGTAATTTACGATGGAAAACAAAAATGAAAAATCAATAAATGAACTGCTCATGTGGATCATCAGTGTTGACCGACGTCTGGTACTCATGGAAGCCATGAAAAGTCACACCATATTCAAAGCCTCAGATATTGCTCATGAGACCAACAGGTCCACACAGAATATCAGCCGCGCTTTACATGAACTTGAGGAAAAGGGTTTGATCAAGTGCCTAACCCCTGAAAAAACAACATGGAAAAAGTTTATATTAACAGATAAGGGTAAGGAAATTTTAAAAAAATTGGATGGAACCTATTTTTAATAGCATTCATTTTAAGCTCTGTACACATACTCAAAACTAAAATTATAATCTTGAGATACCTTTCAAAGTTGTCGCGTAAGTCAGTGGCATTAAAACCCTCTTTCTAACCTAAATACTGTATTTGTAACTTTTACCTCAGAAAGCTCAAGCATCCTATAACTTACAAAGCTATGGTAAAAAATTATTTCCTTTTTTTCAACATATAACTTCGAATTTTTCCGTAGCTAAAGGCATCTTTTTATGAGATAATAAGGATGTTGTCTCCAGGTGATATCATGAACTCAAAAAAAGTGTCACTGCCATTAATAATACTGGTCATACTTTCCACAATAGCTTCAGGTGCAATTATTCTAACCTCTGGAGAAAATACCAATGAAGAGATCTTGAAAGATAACTTCGTCCCGGATGCAGACAACAACCCGATCGAAAATGACAATGTAAATGAGAATAACGCAATGCAGCCAATAAAAACAGTAGCTACAATAGTAGGTATTGAATCATGGGATGGAACGAAAATCCTGCTCCTTAATCAGGATGATAGCGACATTGGAGAAAGCTATCCATGTGATCTATTTTTGAGGATCGGGGATGAAACTTCAATTACGGACAGCAACGGTAATGAGCTTACCATTGAAGACCTTATCGAAGGAACAAGAATCGAAGCAAGCTACGGACCAATGGTAACAAGAAGCTTTCCGCCACAGAGCAGTGCAGTGAGCATTGTCGTACTTGATGAAAACGTCCCAACCGGTCAACTGCCTGTTAAGACGATTGGAACTTTGAAGATCGTTGTCCTGACAGAGTGAAATTAAAATGAATCTGGCGCATGTCTGCAAAGCTGATCATTTTTTGTAGCATGTATCCTTTTTCTGATCGATTTTGAATTGAATTAAATTGATTCAACGGTCTTGCTCACTCACAAATATCCCCCAATCTCCCAAAAGTCTAATACACTTAAATCTCAATATTACTTACAGTTAAAGGAATAATTTATTCTAATAACGGGGGTCAATAATGGGAAATAGCAAATACATTCGATGGTTCGAAGAGATAGGCATAGAAGACATTCCTTCAGTAGGCGGCAAGAATGCCTCACTTGGCGAGATGTATCAGGAACTAACCGAAAAAGAGATCAGCATACCCAATGGTTTTGCGGTGACAGCAGAAGCTTACTGGCATGTCCTGGAATCTGCAGGTGTTCTTCAGGATTTAAAAGATGCACTTGAAGGACTGGATACATCCGATGTCAGTGACCTTGCTGAGAGAGGAAAAAAAGCAAGGAGCATAGTACTTGATGCAGGTATCCCGGATGACCTGTGGGAAGAGATCAAGGAAGCCTACGATAAACTGAGCGAGGAGTATGGCCATGAGACCGATGTCGCAGTTCGAAGTTCTGCAACAGCAGAAGACCTTCCTGATGCTTCATTTGCAGGACAGCAGGAAACCTACCTCAATATACACGGGTACCACTCCCTGAAAGATGCATGTAACCGCTGCTTTGCTTCGCTTTTCACAGACAGAGCAATATCCTACCGAGTGCACCACAAGTTCGATCACTTCAAGGTCGGTCTGTCAATAGGCGTCATGAAAATGGTACGTTCCGACCTTGCATCCAGCGGAGTGATCTTCACTATTGACACAGAATCCGGGTTCGAGGATGTTGTCTTTATCACTGGAGCATACGGTCTCGGTGAGAATGTCGTACAGGGACTTGTCAATCCGGATGAGTTCTATGTCTTCAAGCCCACCCTGAAAAAAGGTTACAGGCCGATAATCAAGAAAAAGCCGGGCAGTAAAGAGATAAAAATGATCTACGGACGCGGGGATTCACGTGTACTTACCCGTAATGTGGAAGTTCCACTTGCAGACCAGAAGAAATTCTGTATCAACGACAATGAGATCCTCCAGCTTGCAAAGTATGCTGCCACAATCGAGGATCACTATTCCAAAAAGAAAGGCAAGGCTGTGCCCATGGATATTGAATGGGCAAAGGACGGTAACACCGGAGAACTTTTCATTGTACAGGCTAGACCCGAGACTGTCCAGTCAAGGAAGAGAAAAGATGTCCTTGAGACCTACTTCCTTGACGAACACTCGAACGTTCTTGTAAGTGGCAGAAGTGTGGGTGATAAGATCGCTGCCGGAAAGGTACGTGTGGTAGATGATGTGTCCAAACTTTCATCTTTCCAGCAGGGAGAGATACTGGTAGCCGATACAACAACTCCTGACTGGGAACCCATCATGAAGCGTGCTGCTGCCATCATCACTAACAAAGGAGGAAGGACATGCCATGCAGCCATCGTCAGTCGTGAGCTGGGAGTACCGGCAGTCGTGGGTGGAGGAGATGCTACTGAAAAACTGAAGAACTCAATGGAAGTCACGATTGGCTGTGCTGAAGGTGATATCGGAAGGGTCTACGAAGGAATATTGCCTTTCCATGTAGAGACCGTTGGCCTGAAAGATCTTGGAAAGACAAGGACAAAGATGATGATGAATCTCGGTAATCCGGAAGAGGCCTTTGCAATTTCAATGATACCAAACGACGGTATCGGACTTGCAAGGCTTGAGTTCATAATCACAAGCTACATCAAGATCCACCCCATGGCTCTTGTGCATCCCGAAAAGGTGGAAAACGAAAATGTCCTCAGGCAGATAGAGAAAATCACTGCAGGATATGAGAACAAGGAAGACTATTTCGTGGAGAAACTTTCCCAGGGAGTTGCTACCATTGTAGCCTCATTCTATCCAAAACCCGTGGTCGTACGCATGAGCGATTTCAAGTCTAACGAGTATGCCAGCCTGATCGGTGGGGAGTACTTCGAGTTCGAGGAGAGCAACCCGATGATAGGTTTCAGGGGAGCATCACGATATTATGATGAGCGCTACAGGGAAGGGTTCGCACTTGAATGCAAGGCCATGAAGAAGGTCAGGGACGAGATGGGACTGACAAACCTAATCCTCATGATTCCTTTCTGCAGGCGTGTGGAAGAAGCGGAAAAAGTGATCGCAGAGATGGAAAAGAACGGTCTGGTAAGAGGAGAGAACGGCCTGCAGGTGTATGTCATGTGCGAGATACCAAGCAACGTGCTCCTGATAGATGAGTTCAGCAAATATTTTGATGGCTTCTCAATCGGTTCCAATGACCTCACCCAGCTGACCCTTGGTGTGGACAGGGATTCGGAGATACTGGCATCGTCCTTTGATGAAAGGGATGAAGCGGTGAAGAAGATCGTTTCCATGGCAGTGCAAGGGGCAAAGAGGAATGGGAAGCATAGTGGTCTCTGTGGTCAGGCGCCCAGCGACTTCCCGGAATTTGCTGAGTTCCTTGTGAAGGAAGGTATTGATTCGATCTCGTTGAATCCGGATTCGGTTATGAAGATATCGCTTAAGGTTCTGGAGACCGAGAAAGAGATGGTATGAAAGGAGTTTTACTTTCTTTCTTTTTTCCTTCCTTTTTTTACTCATTTTATAATTTCAGTGGTTGACCACTAAATATGCAAGAGTAAAATATCGTAAAAATTTGCCCGTGAATACAAACAATGTGAACCTGGAAAATCGATATTTAAGGATCCCGCTGGTAACTACCAGAGCGTCACCAATCAGAGGTAGCCAGCTAAGTAGCAGTGTATATGATCCATATCTGGCAAACATAGTTTCTGAGTTTAGTATATGGTCATTACTGATTTTTAGATATTTGCTGATCAAGATATTTCTTCCCTTTAGGCCAATATAGTAGCTTGTACATGCTCCAAGATAGTTTCCTATCGAAGCTACAAGAACAACCGGTATCAAGTCAAATTTGTTTAGGAGTAAATAAATAAGTAAAGCTTCTGAACCAAGGGGAAATATTGTAGAAGCTAAAAAGCTTGTTAGAAATAAACTAATGTAACCATAGCTGTTAAGCAGTGAATTGATCTCCAATAGCATATGTGATCAGTTGTAAAGTCTCATAATTTTAATAGTAGAGAATATTTCAGACAACACTTTTACTAACAATAAAAAAATCAACCAATCAACCAATCAACCTGCTGATATCCTCACTATCGATAATACCCACAAGCTTCTTCTTCTCATCAACCACCGGCAAAGCGGAAATGCTATGTCTTTCCATTCGCTTTGCAGCAGCAACGATAGGCTCATCAGGATCTGCCACAAGGACTTCCTTTGTCATGATATCATCCAGCTTGCTGCATTTGAGTGCAACAGCTTTTGAGACATCCCAGGATGTGACGATACCTGCAAGACATCCTTTTTCATTGACCACCGGCAGGTGTGTAAGTCCTTCCTCGAACATGACTTTTGCAGCGGTCTCGATGCTCACACCTTCCATGATGGTGGCAACCTCTTCGGTCATCACATCAGCAACGGTAGTGTGTGAAAGGAAATTATGGACCACATAATTGATGTGACCGCTCTCAAGCAGGAAAGCATCATGACCGTAACTGGAATCGATCTCCCTGTAGCTTACATCTTGGTCGTTGAACAGGAGAGCTTCCACTACCTTCTTTGACTGGTATGGAGGATACAACCAGTCCGAAGTAATTGATATGACCAACATTTTTGCCTGAATCTCCTTCAGACCTTCTGCAAGGGAACCGTTCTTTGAAAGATCGAAGTAATCCACTGCTTTTGTCACGTAGAGATAGGAATTGGCATCGAACCTTTCGGTAAATGACTCTCCCTGATACTTCAGGTAGCTTTCCACCTGGAAATCGTTTGACATATCGAATTTGAAGTCCTCACCCTGCTGAAGTCTCCTGCCGAACTTCGCATGCATGGATTCATCACTGAGATAAGTGATGTGACCTATCATTCTTGCTGTAGCTAAACCGTGAACAGGTGGTTTTCCGGAATAATAATCACCTTCATTCCAGCTGGGATCGGAAATTATAGCATTCCTGCCTACCTCGTTAAAAGCTATTTGCTGTGGTGATGAAAATGCTGTGGAAGCAATAACTACCGCCTTTTTCACAACTTCCGGATAATTGACCGCCCACGTTAAGGTCTGCATACCACCCATTGAACCGCCTACTACGGCAAAAAGGACCTTGATGCCGAGATGTTCTATCAGCTTCTTCTGGACATTGGCCATATCGCCAATAGTTATCACCGGAAAAGTAATCCCATAAAGCTTGCCTGTATCAGGGTTCAGCGAAGCAGGACCTGTGGTGCCTTTACATCCACCCAATACATTAGAACAGATAACAAAGTATCTGTCAGTGTCCAGGGCCTTTCCCGGTCCGATGACGTCTTCCCACCATCCGGGTTTTCGGTCATCGGGGCTGTGCCTGCCTGCAGCATGTGCATCGCCGGTCAAAGCGTGGCAGACAAGGATAGTATTGCTTTTGTCCCTGTTAAGGTTACCATAGGTCTCATAGGCGACCCTGATATCCTTCAGGGTCTGCCCTCCTTCTAAAAGGAACTCACCTTCTATTGTATGAAAATTGGTTCCAACAATGCCTACGGACCTTTCACTCAATTCTGGGACCTCTCTAAAGCCTGATCAATATCAGCAATTATATCTTCTGCATTCTCAAGACCAACGGACATCCTTATGAAATCATCGGTCACTCCCGTCTGCTCACGTTCTTCCTTTGTGAGCTGCTGGTGTGTCGTGGACGCAGGGTGGACAACCAGTGTCTTTGCATCACCTATGTTGGCAAGGTGTGAAAGCAGTTCCACGCTCTCGATGAACTTCCTGCCTGCCTCCAGTCCGCCCTTTACACCGAATCCAAGGATAGCGCCGTAGCTTCCTTCAAGATATTTGCCTGCAAGTTCATGGGACGGATGGTCCTCAAGACCGGGATAGTTTACCCATTCCACCAGCGGATGGGATGCAAGGTGCTTTGCCACCTCTAAGGCATTCTCACCGTGCTTCTTTACCCTGAGAGGCAGTGTTTCCACACCCTGTATGAACTGGAATGCATTGAACGGGCTCATTGCAGGTCCAAGGTCACGCAGGAGTTGGGTACGTACCCTGAGTATGAATGCAAGGTTTCCCATTCCGGGTATATTACCAAAAGCGTCCCAGAACTTCAGTCCGTGATAACTTGGATCGGGTTCTGTGAACTCGGGGAACTTTCCGTTGTCCCACTTGAAATTACCGGAATCAACGATTATCCCGCCTATGGAAGTACCGTGGCCTCCAAGGAACTTGGTTGCAGATAACACGACAATGTCCGCACCATGTGCGATCGGCTTTGCAATTCCCACACCTACGGTGTTGTCAACGATCAGCGGTACACCTGCATCATGTGCGATCTTTGATATCTTTTCAAGGTCCGGCACGTCAAGCTTCGGGTTTCCGATGATCTCTACATAGACAGCACGTGTCTTTTCAGTAATCGCTTTCTCGAACTCTTCAGGTTTCGTGGAGTCCACAAAGTGTACTTTCCTGCCGAACTTCGGAAGAGTGTGGTTGAAGAGCTGGTATGTGCCGCCATAGAGATTGTTTGCAGAGACGATCTCATCGCCAAGCTGTGTTACAGCCAGTACTGTTAAGGAGATGGCAGCCATTCCTGAAGCCACACCAAGAGCCCCTGTGCCGCCTTCAATAGCAGCTACCCTTTCTTCCAGGACACCGGTGGTCGGGTTCATCAGGCGTGTGTAGATGTTGCCAAATTCCTTCAGCTCGAAAAGGTTCGCTGCATGATCTGCATCCTTGAAGAGATAGGCAGCGGTCTGATAAATAGGAACAGCACGGGATCCGGTGGGGTCCGGCACATGTCCTGCATGTAATGCTAATGTATCTAATCCGTAATTGTTGTCAGTCATAATGTACCTCAGTTGATTTTAAGTTCATATTTTTCAGCTATCTCAAGGAATGCATCTGATAGATAGTGTATCTGTTCCCATGAGAGTCCGTATGTGCTCAGCTTCCAGCTTCTGGTAGCACCCGGGAACTCACCTGCGATACCGAGTTTCTTCAGTTCGTCACTGAAGAAGTAGCCCCTGCGCTTGTGTGTCTTTGCAACCTTGTCGAAGCTGTTGGTTGTGTCCACCTTTGTAAGAGCATGCTTTCTGGGGTATTCGCTTAGCACTTCATTTCCTTCGATCCTCAGGAACTCGTTAAGGAAATAATTGGATTTCTTTACTTCCTCATCCCAGTGCTTTGTCCTTTCCTTCACATATGGGAACGATGCCATCATTGACAACAATGGAGCCCCCATCAGTGTGCACCCAAGGAACTCTACTTCCTTGATACCGAACTTCCTTCCGGTGACATCACCGACCATCTGAGTGGTCCTGAATATCTTGTCGGCCCATTCTTCCGTGGTTGCCAGCACTCCTGAAGGAGCCACTGATGCCATGCTCTTGTGCCCCGAACCTACTACGAAGTCCGCACCGATCTTCTTTCCATCAACAGGCATGATACCTACTGTATATGCACCATTGTAGAGGAATGGAATTCCGTATTCCTTTGCCACTTTGCCGATACCACGGATATCGTGTTCATTACAGAACAGATAGTCGAAATGGTCGATCATGATAAGGGACGGTAACTTACCGGTCTCTTTCTTCACTTCATCGATCTTGTGTGCTACAGATTCGGCTGTAAGTATATTATCCTCGTTAACGGGAGCTTCCCGAACAACACCACCAGCACCTTCCACAGCAAGGAATTCCGTATAGTGTGCAAATGCAGATACGACCACACTGTCACCCTTTTCAACAAGGGTTGATGCAACGGCCTGGAAACCTCTCCTGGCACCAGGGACCACTCGTGCCTGGTCCATTCCTACGAACTCTGCAAGTTCTGTGTGGAATTCTGCGATGGAGGGCTTTTCGATCTTATCGAGCCTGAATGGTTTTCGGCAGTTGTCACAGGTTGAGTAACCGTCCCCATAAGCTATGACAGCTTTGCGGGCTTCCGGGGTCAGTCTGCCACCGGCCTGAATGGGCTGTATGTTTATGAACTCCTCTTCCCTTGTTCGGCACATAAGGTCGCCCACAATACTAACAGGTTGTGTTTGGCCGTCTTTTGCGCCTATCTCATCGATAAGGCCGCCAAGACCCGACACGATCTCAGAGAACCGAGCAGACTGCTCATCGCTCATACCCGTAGGTAAAGCCTGCCTGACTATCTCCCTGAGATCCTCCAGTGCAAACTGGGTTTCGAATATTTTGTTGGCGAGATATTTTTTGTTGATTTGTTCATCCATTCTGTTACCACCTGCTCGTTTTTCGGATATGTGAAAAAGCAATTAGCGATTTCAACCTCAAGCAATCGGTCTGCGATATCTGAACCGTTCATTTACCGGTTCTTTTTACTTTATTAACGGTGTTAACATTGCGCAGATTTACTTAATTGCTATGTAAAGTTACCTGAGAACAGGTCTTATAAATTGTAGAAGTAGACCCACGCCATACTATTGTGTGGTATTTACTAATATATAAAGAAGATTATAAAGGCAATGCATAATTGTGTACATTAGTAAATAAAGAGTATCATTGAAGTACTGAAAATGGGCATAGATATTTATAGGACAAATTTATAATATACATAATACGAGGCCAAGAGTTTGCCGTTTCTCTTGACCTTAGAGATGATCTGAAAAGTCGGGGGACTTTTACAGGTTTCAAAGTGGGGGTACAAATTAGCATATCGCGGTCTACCATCCCGCAGGACCGTGATATGCAGACGCTTTAAAAGATGTAGCTTTTTTTATACTATCCTTACACCTGCCATCTCTTATCACGATTTTCGGAAAATGCCTGTGTAGTGTGGCCAGAGAAAATAACGTCCATGAATACCGTAAACTTCAGACAGATCAGCATTATTCATGTGCTGACATATTTCTGCAGACGACATACCGTGGTCGGTCCTTGTGGGTTCCCTGATATAAAGATAGCCTCCGTCTTTGATCTTGTCAGCAAGTGAATCTATTATTTCCTGCCTGTTGCTTTCATCAATATCATGAAGAACAAAATGGATGAACACAAAATCAAAATGACTATCATTCAGATCTGCTTCTTTAAGTTCTTTGCAGATGCATTCGACATTTGAGAAACTGTTCATCCTTTTTTTGGCCCTGGTAAGCCAGAAATCGGATGTATCAAGGCAGACCAGTTTACCATCTGAAAGTGCTTCTGCAAGATGTCTTGAAACAGCACCCCCACCACATCCAAAATCAAGGGCTTTTTCATCAGGTTTTATCCGGAGTTCCTGAATGTACTTCTTATATCGGAAAGTGCCCAGACGGTTCCAGAGCCATTCCATTCTCATCTCTTCAAAAAAACCCGGATCTTTAAAGCTCATAAGATATAATCAATCATTTAGGTCATTAGCATTTCGCTATTATGTTCAATTCTGAAATATTGATATGACATCATTGAACAGGACTTTTTCAGTAATTGAAGCTTCTTAAGTAAATCTTAATAGTAAGGACAGATCAATATTACTCATCAATTGTATTGTTGGATATCCCAGGGGTTTACTATGAAGATCGAACGAATATTTTGGTTACTACCTGTCCTATTAATTCTGTTTTTTGCAGGCAATGCAAACGGAGCGTTGATGTTCGACGCAGGTAACACTGTAATAATCGATGAGGTCGTCGAGGACGATGTCTATTTTGCAGGTAATACACTGATTGTAAGTGGAACTATTCTTGGTGATGTCGTTGCCACAGGTGCAACTGTCGATATCCGGGGAAACGTTTCCGGTGACCTCATAGTTGCTGCAGGTGATGTGACCGTTACCGGTAAAATCGGAGATGATGTCAGGGTTGCATGTGGAAATTTTGAACTTGACGGGCAGATAGGTGACGATCTTCTTGTAGCTTCAGGCACAATATACACAAACTCCACTACAAAAGTAGGCGGAGATACCACCATCAGAAGTGGTGATGCAGATATTGAAGGAAACTATGGAGGAGTGCTGGATATCTCAGCAGGTGAACTGATATTCTCTGGTAATGTTGAAGGAAATGCTATACTTGATGCATCCGACCTGATCATCCGCCCGGAATCCACCATAAAAGGAAATCTTGAGTACAGCACCTCAACAGAGAGATCCATCCCTGAAGGTATTGTAGGTCAAGATATAAATATGCAAAAAAGAACCCAGAAAGAAGACAGTTTCGATGGAGAAGGTGTTCTCAATGTGATAACATTCATCGGCAAGATCGCTTATTACATGTTCCTCTTCGTACTGGGAATAATATCAATCCTTGTCTTCCCATCCAAGACCGAAGAGATTGTAAGAGATATTCAGGAACAGCCTTTCAAGAATGTAGCTGTCGGACTCCTTATATTCGTGGGCACAATTATAGGATCGCTTGTCCTGATGATCACCATAATAGGCATACCCATAGCTCTTTTCCTGCTACTAATACTATTCATCGTCGTGATGATCGCAAAGATATATACTGCATTATGGATTGGAGAAATAACGTTCAGAAAGATAGGATTTGAATATAACCAATGGTCAGTGCTTTCAGTCGGCCTGTTCCTGATCCTTGTACTTACCGAACTGCCATATATAGGTGGCATCATCAGCCTTCTGGTAACCCTGGTAGCTATAGGCAGTATTTACTTTGCATTAAAATACTGATATATGAAAAATCTTTTTTTACTTTATAAATTTTTTTGTATGATTCTACAAAGATTAGCTATAAAGCAGAAACGCATAAAAATATAAAAATTATATGGTATCCCATCTAAAATAATATGTATAACAAAATGCTAACTGTTATCATCTGGGAAGATCTCTTCACATCAATACTGGTAGCACTACCCACATTGATATCCCCTTAATTCTTAAAAGCCTCAAACAATCCCCGGACAAATGTGCCCTTTATTCTCCTTCGGTGGTGGTGTCTACTACGTATATGAAACGCATAGCGATCCAGTTGTTCTGAATCATAATGTACAGTCTTATTTCCACATCATAAGTAGTGATAAAAAATTCACCAATTTTCAAAAGCTATTTTTTACAGAATCTTCGAAATCATGCAGGGAGACTCTGGCAACGTTTAAAGCTATCTCTTCTGCTTTTTTGCAGTTTCTCCCATATACCAGCATGATATGTACTTAATCCCAGATGAAGGAGAATCCTTCTTGTAGTTCTTGATAAACATCACCCCTCCTGTATTTCCATCAGCCAGGTGCTAAATTTCCTTATATCAACCAAATCACCGGTTATATTCTCTACTCCTATACTGTCACCTGCCCTGAAAGGACAGTATACGAAAATAATGATACCAAAAGCAACACTTTTAAAAAGACCCTTGAAGAAAATAGAATATAGATTGCTTTATCGTAGTAATTAGTATGGTTTGCTAATGAAAATATTATCTGGAAGTTGCCGATTCGGGTTAATCCACATTTTACAATTGGTATTTCCGCTGCACTTATTCCAGGACCAATGATGTTCGCCACAATAGGCATCTCTCTTGAAAAAAGCTGGCTTAGTGGTCCTTTTGTCTTTCTCGGGCACTCACTGGTTGAGATATCCCTGATACTCCTGATTATAGGAGGAATATCTTCCCTTATCGGAAGTGAGACCATTGCATACATGTCGATCATTGGTGGCATCATAATGATCCTGTTCGGCCTGGTAATCTTAAAAACTGCAAAAGACATAACCAACATGAACATATCCGGAGCAGCCAGCAAAGCCAGGTTAATAAAGAATCCTGTCCTTGCAGGCATTCTAACCTCCGCGCTAAATCCAACATATGTGATCTGATGGCTTACAGCAGGTAGTGCCATAATACTTCAGGAGTACCTGATAGGAGCTATTGTAATAGTTGCATTTGTGATCGGGCACTGGATAGCTGACCTTGGTTTCCTTGTAACAGTATCCTCTTCAACGGCAAAAGGTAAGGATTTTATGTCCAGAAGGACCCACAAAAAAGTATTATATTTCTGTGGAAGCTTCATGATGATATTCGGCATCTGGTTCATTTTCAATTATAACAACATTTCCATGCTTATGTCATAAAAAGAAATTAAAGGATACAAAAGTAAGATCAAAAAGAACAAAGTAAAAAAATGGTCAGATGAACCTGTCAAGAAGTTCATCAACCTTCTCTGGATCGGCTTTTTTGCTGACGAGAGTCCCTTCCTTCAGGACATCCAGATAATCCTCAAAGGTGGGCTTCTCATTAACATAAAAGACACCAAGAGGTATCCTTTCTCCCCATTCAAGTGCCTTTTCAAAGGCCTTGACCCTGTCACCCGGATCATAGCCATCATCCTCTTCTTCCATCTTATAGACCCTTTCAGAATACCAGCTAAAAGTGTTGAGCTTGTTAAAGGAAATACATGGTTGAAGCACATCTACAAGAGAGAAGCCCTTGTGCTGTATGGCCTTCTTGATAAGATCGGTAAGATGTGGGACATC
>JBNJIC010000027.1:0-20273 GCA_051749005.1 Halobacteriota archaeon
TTACGAACGATCAATGTACTATAGAAAGTAATATATATCAAATTAGATAATCATTGTTTTGTTGGAGAATTATTAAGCTATTAATATATATTCAGAGGAGATTTGAGTGGCAAAGGAAAATCCGGAATATCTGTTCTTGCAGGAGAAGCCAACGCTTGCGTTACTGGCTATCTGGTTCTATGGAAGAACATATGCCTCTGTAATTACAAAGGAGATCAATTCTACATTCGCCCACACGACAAAGATATTGTCAAGAATGGAAGAGGACGGTCTTGTGGAATTTAGTGTTGAAGGGCGTATCAAGTATGTTGAGCTGACCGAAAAAGGGTACAATGTCGTTTCACTCCTGAAGGAGCTTATAGTCTCCCTGGGTGGAGAACTTCCGGATGAATATGATCTTGAAGGCCGCCATGAGGTAAGTGAACCAGAGCTTGATCCGGCATCAGCTGAGATTATGGAAAAGATCAAAAAACTGCGCCTCAAGGTAGAGACTATCTACAGGGAACTTGTATCCTCTGATGCTGATGAAGCCACCACAAAGAGGAGACTTGGACCATTTAGCAGGGAACTTGCGATGATAGGTGAAATGATCGATTCCTCGGAAACTCCTGTGCAGGATGAGGTAATTGATGCTTTTAATGCTACCAGAGAAGTCTTCCTGTCGCTTCTGAACAAAAACGATTAAATGCATCCTGTTCAATGAGTAGCCATGGAAACAGCAATTCTGAATATTAAACTATATGCTAGCTTTGAGCGTGCATTGAACTCTGCGGCGTTCATGCTCGAGAACGAACTTAAGGACCTTGATGCAGGGGTTATACTGTCTGTAGATCCGGAAGGCTGGCTTCAGTTGGAAATATCCGGTGAGGACGAGGTTTTTGCAGCTAATTTTCTTATCGACAAGTATGGAACTCCTGTCAAAAGCGTGGAAAATGAAAGTATCTATAAAGGTTTTATTTCCTCCATCGATGATGAAGGGATAACTGTCGATATTGGTGTTGCTGTAAAGCTGCTGCCCGAGTCTCTTAAAGTTCTCGGGGTTGGGAGTGTTTCACAGATAGCATCACGCTTTGGTCTGATCCCACATTTACCGGTCTCTGTGAAGATCGAAGGGCAGGATGGTATGATCACAGGCAGCTTTAGCAGAGAGCAGGCCGATATTTTCTGGAGCTGGAAAAAGGCAGCAACCGACAGGCTTATAGTAAACTCAGTTACAAGGTCTGAACTTAAGGCAGCTATTAAGAAAAAGGGTCACGGTAGGGATATTTATGGTATTGAAAGGCTTGGCATTCTGGAAAATGCTGTTGTCTGCCGTGAGAATACCGATGGTCCCGGAATAGTGGCGGAGATCGGTCCTCTTGTCAAGGCGGACATCGGTGTGATCAGAGGTACAAACTGATCAGAGGTACATACTATTTATTGCATTACGAAAAGGCAGTGATCATAGCCATTGCCATGGCATTCGACCTCTACAAGATTGCACTGCAGGTTGAGCTTTCGGTATATTATTCCCTGAAGCAGGCCTTCACTAAAAGAGCATAGGTTCTGTCCGATGTCAGGTGCGCCTTTGCACACGAAACAGTCATCGATCTTAATTGCGAGGGGGTCATAGGATAGAACAGAAAGAGTACCAAGCTTGTGTATGTCCCAGTAATCAGCTACTTCTTCAAAAAGCCCCTCGAGATATGTTGAGTTGAAATTTTCGGCAAGTCTTATACCTATATCCTGTCCGATTGTTTCCATGATCGGCCTGTGGTTGATCCCCTGTGCCTCAAAGCCGCTCTGAACTGCGTGAAAAAAAGTAGTTAGTATGTCTATACCGGTATCGAATTTGTTCGAAAATCGTTTAAGTGTTTCATGATAGTGCTCAACTACAGGTTTCTGGGAACACGCAGCATATTGAGAACACATCACATAGGTTTTCTTGCGCCTGTCGTTGGGATCTATATGTTCTTCGAGGAGATTATGTTGCTTAAGGTCACTCAGATGCACAGAGATGGTGGATTTTGCTTTTCCCGTATACTTTACTATTTCATCGAACGATCTGGAATTTTCTTTCAATAGCTCCATTATCTGGAGCTTTACCGGACCCTCGATGGCAATAATGCCATCACTGTTTGAAAATAACGCTGTGTGACCTTCTCCTTTCATATTTAGTAATTGCTTATTCGATATATAAAAGTTCGGTAGTATCCGAATGATCGCAGTTTTCCTCTCGTATCACATGTATTATTTGCACAAAATTCACCTGTCTGACCGATAGTTTATTTTCTTTCCATGACATATTCAGGCAGGTATATGAAAGCAGTAGTGATCCCGGTGAAGGATGTTGAAAAAGTAAAGACAGAACTTATTTCCAGGGATATCCTTGACAAAAGCCGAAAGATACGGATAGTTAAGCATCCGGATGGCAGGTTTGCAGAGGTCCCGGTGACTGCCTTTGCAGATGGATTTGAGATCATCGAACAGGAGGGCCCGGAGTTCTATCGTGCTTCCATTTCCCTGAAAGAGCACCTGAAAGGAATAATCCCTGGGGATCTGCTCGACCGCATACCTTCAGGCTGGCAGGTGCTCGGTGATATCGTGATTGTGAATATCCCTGAGGAGCTGCAGGGCTACAGGGAAGACATTGCAAGGAAGTTACTTGATATTAATCCCCGTTGCGGGTGCGTATTGCGGGACTTTGGCATCAAGGGAACCTTCAGGGAACCTGACCGTGAGGTGATCATTGGCAAGAACACAGAGACCATCCAGAAGGAACATGGCTGTTCTTTTAAACTTGATGCTTTGAGGATCATGTACTCAAAGGGCAACCTTGCCGAGAGAAAACGCATGAGTAAACTTGGCAGGAACGAGGTCGTGGTAGACATGTTCGCAGGTATCGGCTACTTCTCGATCCCTCTTGCAGTCCACGGCAAGCCCAAAAAGGTCTATTCCATTGAACTGAATCCCGTGTCATACAATTACCTTCTTGAGAATATCCGCCTGAACCACCTTGAAGGAATTGTCGAGGGTATAAATGGTGATTGCGGTGAATTAACTCCCAGGGGAGTTGCTGACCGGGTTATCATGGGATATGTGGGAACCACCCATCATTATCTTGATAAAGGCATTGGAGCTATTCGAAAAGAAGGCGGGATGCTGCACTATCATGAGACCACTCCGGAAACTCTTGTTTTTGACCGTCCTATTCAGAGAATTAAGGAAGCAGCCTCTGCTCTTGGAAGAGATGTCGAGATACTCAGTTGCCATCATATCAAAAAGTATTCCCCCGGCGTCTGGCATGTTGTAGTGGACGCTTACATTAAATGATGTGTGGCACATCAATATGTCATTCAATCTTTGTACAATAAATCTTTGTACAATACAGATCGCGTGAATATGACAACTTCATTACATTGAAAGTCACAATTATAAAAATAAGAACGAATGGGTGTGTCTCTAGTTCACACCTTTACAGTCGTTATAGCTATGTCGGAATCGATGACATAATCAAAGTCTATCGGACCTATCCAGCACTGTGTCTCGAACATTGACTGGAAGCATACTCCGATCACAGTTGTATCCTCAGCATTCTCAAGGACACTTTCGAGTGTATCTCTCATATCGTCTACGTCGATCTTCATCTTTGGCATTGCAAGTCCGCCAAGAAGGACGACGGTGTCTGCGTGATGGTCGATCTCATCGCCTATTTGCATGCCGCTTGATGTGGAAACGATGGCCTTTGCTTCGTGATGCCTGACATCAGGAATGAATCCGACCTCGATATCTGTACCCCTAAGGACATATGCCATAAGCTCTGCAAAAGGTGTGCAGAAACCGGCTGTTCCGATGAACATTATTTTCTTTGAATCTTTCACAAGGCCTCTGAAAGATGTGAGCAGGCCACCAATTCCACTGGCATTATTAATTACTTCCATGGTTAACTCCAATAAAAAAGAGGTTATACAGCCGGATGGGCTGTATGTTTGATTAATAAGATTATACGTTCTTGATGCCGAAGGATTCGAGAAGGATTCCGGGGTTGATGCGACCGCTGGTGAATGATTTCTTGGTTGCGACATCGTTGATCGTTATCTTTGCAGGAGCGAACATACCGGCGTCGACCTTGAAGAAATCGAAACCTGCTTCCTTAAAGGTAGTGAAGAATGGCTTACCGAAGTCCCTGGATGTGGTGGATGGTGCCTTCTTTACGAATTCCTCGAGCTTCTCTGCGTCTCCGTAGTCAACGGTGTAGTAGGTCTCACCACAGTAGATGATACAGTCGTTAGTTGAACCCATGCACTTTGTGTCGTCGCCGACGATAGGTGCTATAGGTGCTATACCGAAACCGCTCTTGATTGCGTTGATGTCAAAGCCTATGGATTCGAGCTTATGGATACCTGTCTCAACGATCCTTGCGGAGATCTGTACTGAACCTGCAATGGATGAGGTTGGTGCTACTGCGATGTAAACGTCCTTTGGATCGACGCTGCAGTGCTTTGCAATGTACTCAACGACCTCTTCGGTTGGAAGCTTGTCGGATTCCATTACAAGAACTGCTGCATCTGCATCGTCCTTGTAGCCGATCTCCTCGTAGAGCTCTTTTGGCTTAAGACCAAGACCTCTTGCAGGACCTGAGCCCATACCAAAGTAGTCACCTACTGAAATTCTCCATCCTGCATACTGGGATGCCATACATGCAACGGTCGGGTGGTCTGTAGCTACCTGAATAGCAGGAACCGGCAGGCCGTCAAGATCGAACTTGGTATATGTGATCTCTGCAAGGTCTGCAAGGCAAAGGCGTGATAGGTACATACCTGCATCATAGCCACCTTCAACATTGACACCACAGTCAATGATGGTAGCGCCGTTCTCAAGTTCCTTGGATTCGACCTTGATCTCGTCTTCCCAGTCTAACATCTCATCAATAATAGCTAAGCCCTTTTCGTTGACACTAATCATTTTTAATCACTCTACATGCTTTGGTGTCAATGATTGGGTTGGTTAGAATATGAATTTATCGGTATCTGAAAAGTTGGTAGGGGGTGGTTTTTGGCTGCAGATTTGTTTAAATGCATTTTATTTTTATTTTTGATCCTTAAAATAAATGCTGTATAATTAAAGTGATGATAAAAGCATTGTTATATAATTTAAACAGTTATTTCAAAAAAATATCTTCATTTTTGTTGACACTTTTAAAAGAGTTGATTTGTAGGAATTAAGACCTCTTCATGTCCGAGATAATTTCAGTAATCAATTGGTCATTTTTATGTACAAATCCAAATTTTGTATATTTTTATAACACTCAGATTTATTAGGAAGTTCAACAGAATTCTTATTGGTGACATTTTGGGGGATACTGACTTTCATAATTAGATAAAGGACTTTTGTGAATCCTCCAAAAGCTAAAGCCAAAACAAAACAATAGCTTATAAGGAGGCAATAACTAATGGCACAGAGGATGACATCACCTGAACGGATGATGGCTGTTATGTCCGGACAAAAACCGGATCGTATACCCGTGGTTCCTTTTGCTTTGGGATATTCTTCAAAGATAACGGGTGTATCTCTTGGTGATTGGTATGCAGATGGAAACAAGTGTTTTGAAGCCCAGTTAGCTTCAATGCGTCTGCATGGTTATGAAGAGACACCGATGTATGGATATGCTTCCTGCGGTGCCTGGGAATTTGGAGGCAAAATAGGTTTTCCTTATGGCAAAGGACAGGGTGCTCCCTTTGTTATAGAACACCCTGTGAATAATGTTGATGATATTGACAATTTAAGCGTACCTGACTTCAAGGATGAACTTCCAGGTGCATATAAAGAGGCGGATAAATTAGCTTCCAGATGTGCTGAGCTTGGTATGCCAGTCTCTATACAGGTGGGCAGTGTATTTACAACTGCTTCAGTTGTTGCGGATACATCTGAATTTTTGACCTGGATAATGATGGAACCCAAAGCCGTACATGTATTACTTGGTAAAGTTACGGATATGTTCATCAATGCTATAGATTATTTTGCAGACAAATATGGTGCAGAGAACCTGCTTCCTTTCGATGGTGGTCCGTCTGAATCCAATACTATGATATCTCCTGATATGTTCGGGGAATTCGCATATCCTTACATGAAGAGGATTCATACTCATATGAACGAACTGGGAATACATGCTGTACTTATGCATCCGTGTGCAAACCAGAATGGTAATATCCCGTATTATGTAAAAATGAGGGAAGAGCTTGGATGGTCCGGAAAATATGTATGGCTCTTTGGTCCGGAAACACCTGTGAAGAATCAGGTCGAAGCATTTGGTGACCATGATGTTGTCTGTGGTAATATAGATCCATCCCTTTTCCTGACCAAATCCTATGATGAACTGGTGGAAATATGCAGACAGAATATCCTTGAAGGGAAAGATTCTCCCTCAGGTTTCATATTGGCTCCTGGCTGTGAATTCCCTGTTGGTGCACCACCGATCAAATTGATGGCTATGATGGATGCCGCTGAAAAATATGGCAGATACGAATAAATGACCATTATGGGGAATGGCCATTAATCGTCCATTAAGCCTTTTTTTCATTTTTCCAAAATCCTATCATTTGCATAAATGATTAAAACAGGAAATCTTTGAAAAAGTGATTGAAATTTATATCAACATTCACTTTCCACTTACCTTTTCTAAATCCCTTATCTGTACCTTATCAAAAGTCGGTATATTCACTTCGGGATACCACTGCTGCAGGAACGTGATCATGTGATATTTCATGAAAACCCTTGCGGGCAGGGCGATGAATGCAAGCAGGAGTATGAGAATGGCCAGCTCGATAAGTATTATTGGTGCAAGAACTATCCATACGGCGATATCGGATGTCAGGACCGCTGAGATAGCAAAGTAGATTATGGCATCGAGCATCAGGAACATAAGACCTGCTATGATGATTGCCAGCAACATGAGGAGGCCTACTACGATTGCAATTCCGATGGCAAGGATAATCCTGCCGAACCAGTAGGCTATGATCTGCTTCCAGTCTTTCCTGAACTGTCCGAAGACATTGGCAAATGCACGGAAGATGCCGGTCTCGGTGTAGATGGCAACAGGGATCGCAAGGTTGACAAATGAATTGATGATTCCTCCGACTATTGCTACCAGCAGGATTATGCCGATCAGGAGGAATGTTACCGAAATAATGCTCATTCCTAAGTTCTCCGGGAAACTTTCTCCGGAGGTTGCTAGCAGTGGTAGTATTATAGGGAGTGTCATTATTGCAATTATGACGAGGATAATGATACCTATCAAAAGCCTTAATGTGAAAAGTCCAAGGCCTTTTCTGAGGAATTTGCGGGAATATTCCCAGAACTTCACTTTATTGCTTACCAGTGAGTCAACGAATACGAATTCCATCACGCTTGAAATATAGGAGAACAAAAGTATCAGTGCCAGGATCAGGACAACAATTCCTATTATCATTCCCAGGTCCGGTGCAGTTGTGGGGATCTGGTCTGCAAATCCTCCGAAGATCTTGGAGAATCTGTCAGCCGGACCTGAGTCCGGGATATTAAAGGTATCAGTTGCATAACGATTTCCACTACTGTTGAAATTACCTCCAGTTCCACCGATAAGCATAATGACGATCGTAAGTTTCATCCATTTCCAGAAATCAATGGGCTCAAACAGGCATCTCTTTGTTCGGGATACTGCTTTATCCACAGCTTCGACTACATACCAATCCATATGTCTAAATATCGTCGAATTGCATAAATAGTTTATGATGTATTGCTTGATTGCTTGATTGTTTGATTGTTTGCTTGTTTGCTTGATTGTTTGATTGTTTGCTTGTTTGCTTGTTTGCTTGTTTGCTTGATTGTTTGCTTGTTTGCTTGCTTGCTTGATTGATTGATTGATTGATTGATTGATTGATTGATTGATTGATTCTTTATTGTCGTAACATATATATTCCACATTTACAATATCTATTAATTACTGGAAATAGCAAAAATAAGGCGTTGAAATGGAAACTGCAAAGAAAGAATTTCAGAACCTTGTATACAAGAGCATGAAGTCCTACGGACTTGATGAGCTTTCCTCTAAATTACTTGCAGTACTCTATTCCGCACCGGAACCATTGACCTTAGATGACCTTTCTAAAATGACCGGGTATAGTTTTTCAGCAGTCAGTGCCTCAATGAAACTTCTGAGTGGAGTTAAATTGGTGGAAAAGACTAAAAAGTCCGGTTCAAAGAAACTGTATTTCTCGATTCAAAGGGATATGCTGACACTGAGCATCAACGCGATCAGGTCCAAGAATGAACACATGGTTGTTCCTGCACTTCAGAACCTTCCTGCAATAATCGAGAGGTGCAGAAATAGTGATGCTGAGGGCTCTGATGAGATGCTTAACATCATCGAGGATTATTACCAGCAAATGGTTGCATTAGAATTAATTTTCAAGAAATTGATCGAATACACAGAAAATATCAGGGCTGAGGTGAATAAAAGATGAATACGAATGTAAGACCTTTATGTTTATTCCTGCTCGTTCTTACCATTTTTCTAACAGGAGTAGCTGCATCTGACTTTACTGGCGGGGAGATTTGCGTGAACGCAGAGATTAAGGAATTAAGCCCCAGCTCGGTAGGTATCGATGAAGAATTCACCCTTGCTATCGATCTCGAGAGCTGCGGTTCCAAAGCCCCTGAAGAAATTACTTTTGAAATAATCAGCATCCCTCCGGATATAATCGTCACAGAAGATATTGTCACCAGAATTGCTAAATTTTCTTATCCTTCAAGTGAAAGACATCTGGTGTATCACATGAGAACAACCCCTGATGCTAATCCAGGTCCTCATATAATCAAGATGAAACTGACCTATGCAAACAAAGAGCTTGAAACCACAAAGTATTATGAAGTTGATGTCAGGGTTACAGGTGAGGATGCAGATCCAAGAATATCTTCTGTCAGGACAAATCCTGAATATATTTATGAAGGGGATGCTGTTGACCTTACCCTTGGCATAGAGAACTTCGGTGAAGCAATTGCAAAATCCGTGTCTGTTAGTGTCGATCATGATTTTAAGGGTATCAGGAGCTCTACAATTGGAACACTAGGTCTGAATAGCAGTCAAACCGCGTTGTTCAAATTCAAGGCAAGTGAATCAGGTGAGTTCAATATCCCTGTAATCATACAGTATGAAGACGATTTCGGTATGCAAAGTGATGAGTACAATATTACGATAACAGTACTTGACAAAAAAGGAAGCCTTCACCTCGCATCTGTAAAGGTGGACCCTGTTATCCCTTATGTTGATGATACAGTAGAGCTGACTATGAGGGTCGAGAACTCCGGGGACCGCAGGATCAATTCGATCAGGGTCTATGCTGATCATCCGTTCAAGGGGGTAAAGGAATCCTTTATTGGTACCCTTGATCCGAATGAGGACGGTCCTGCTGTGCTGACATTCATTGCCGATGAAGCAGGGGAATACGATATTCCTGTAACCATTACCTATATTGATGATTTTGGTGAAGAGCAGGTTGAAACGAAAATCAACCTCATTGTCCTGGAAAGTAAAAGCGGGGCAGGAACAGCCATTGTTGTCCTTCTCGTCCTGGCAGTTATCGGAGGATTGGTCTACTATAACTACAGGACGAAAAGGTCAAAGGATGAGATTATCAAGCAGCTAATGGCAGGGAATTATTATTCTGCTAAGAGAAAGCAAGCAGAATCAGAATCAGAAAAAGAAGAAGATTAATAAGAGGTTTCCAGTATGATCGACGATATCAGGGTGGGAGCTCTCATTGCAGCAAGCAGTGTAAAAAGAGGGAACAAAAAAACACTGATATTCATAGTTTTTGTTCTCTCGCTCATTTTTATGAACCTGGTGTTCCTTCCATCGATGATAGGTGGAATGATGATTCTATTTACTGCATATATGCAGGACTATCCTTACGGGGATATTGTCATTGAACCATCAGGTGACAACACTTACATCAACGATGCTGATAGCGTCTTACAGAAGGTCCGGGCTGTCGAAGGAGTAAGGGCTGCAACAAAGAGATTGGATGTGGGAGCATCCATTGAGCATAAACAGAATGTAGTGGGTGTAACTTTAACAGGAATGCTTCCGAAAGAAGAGTATGAAATTTCTCGATACCCGTATATTATCACTGAAGGGGATTTCCTGGGGGATCTTTCCCGGGACGAGATCATAATTGGTGCTGCAATTGCAGGCACAAGTCCGGTTTTTGGAGAAATATATGATGATCTGGGTGAAGCCAGAACAGGAGCTCTTGTTGATGTAACATACAGCAATGGTGTAAAAAGGACCTATAAGGTCAAAGGCATCATGGAAGGTACATTTGAACTTGTTGATCTTAATGCCCTGGTTCACTACAAAGAGATCGAAGATGTTTACGGTCTGGAAGGGAGCAAAGCTACCAGTGTGGTTGTAAGGGTCGACGAGCAAGGTACTGAAGAACAAACGCAGGACAAGATAAGGGAAGCCGGGGTAAATGAACAGATCTTCACATGGTCTGATAAATCAGAGACCCTCATAAAGCAGGCAATGCAAAGCATGGGTGCTATAGACGTGATGTCCAAGTTCGTGAGTCTGATCGTGGGTGCAGCACTGATCCTTATCATAATCTATATCAACATACTTAACAGGAAAAAAGAGATTGGCATTTTAAAAGCAATAGGTATTACTCCAAGATCGATAGTACTTTCTTATGCTTTCCTTAGCATGTTCTATGTCTCTATGGGGATATTTGCAGGATTGATCCTGTATTTTGCACTGATGCTTTACTTCCAGGTAAATCCTGTAGTGTTCTATGAGACCATGGAGATAAGGCCGGTTATAGATCCTATACTGCTGATCCAGAGCATATTTACCATGCTTACGTTATCAGTGATTGCCGGCACACTTCCTGCATGGAGTGTATCAAAAGAGAGCATACTCAAAGCCATATGGGGTAGATGATATGATCGTTGTGAAAGACCTGAAAAGGTATTATGGATCAGGGGAAACCACCATCAAGGCTCTCAATGGTGTTTCTTTCGAAATAAAGAAAGGTCAGTTCGTAGCGATAATGGGGGCATCAGGTAGCGGTAAGACGACAATCCTGAGGATCCTTGCATTACTGGATGATGCAACAGGTGGGGAATACACAATTCGTGGATTAAAAGTTTCCAACCTGCCTGAAGCAGAAAGAAGCTATTACAGACTGACACAGGTAGGTTATGTATTCCAGGATTATGCGCTCATTAATGAAATGACAGCTGCAGAGAATGTGTATGTTCTTTCTATGATGGAAGGCAAGTCAAAAAAGGAATCCTATCAAACTGCTCTTGAAGCACTGGCCAAGGTTGGCCTTAAAGACAAGCATGACAGGATACCTGATGAACTATCCGGAGGGGAAAAGCAAAGGGTGGCAATTGCAAGGGCCATAGCAAAGAAACCTGATATCATGTTTGCTGACGAGCCATGTGCAAATCTGGACACCAGGAACTCGAAACAGGTACTTGAAGTATTTAAGGATCTGAATGATAACTATGGCCAGACAATTGTAATGGTAACACATGAGCCATGGCATGTTGAGTATGTTGACAGGGTTATAACCCTTGAAGATGGTAAGTTGATCAGTGACGAGTTGACAGGGGAAAGTGGGAGTGAATAATAAGATTGGGAACTTTTATTTTATTTAATATTTATTTTATTTTTTCGTGAGTGTATTTGATGACTACTTTCTGATTTATATGCATACTGGACAGATAACTATAAATAGTATTGCACTAATTTGGAAATGCTTTTAGAGACTAAAACTATTTTGATAAATTATAAGTTTAGATGGTATTTCCTTAATTGTATCTACTGTTTTTTCGTATGTTTACCAACTCTGGTTATTATCTTTTTTAAGCACGTTAAAGGAAGTGAAATATTTGTTCAACAACATGGAACCAACTGCACCAGTAGAAGCTGGTGAAACATACGACGTGACAATTGAAGATATCGCAAGAGAAGGCGATGGAATTGCTAGAGTTAGCGGTTTCGTTATTTTCGTCCCAGCTGCAAAAGTTGGCGATGAAGTGACAATCAAAGTTACCAAGGTAATGAGAAAATTCGCATTTGGCGAATTAGTCTAATTATTTTAACTAATAAAAAACGTCATTTGAAGATCAGATCCTGATCTTCTATACTTATTTTTTTTATTCCTTATCATACATTTAGTTTGCTTTATAGACTTTCATCGTTAAAACGAATTGTGTATTTTAGCCCTAATCCAGCAAGAATAACATTCATAATTTAAGTTGTCCTGATAAATCGCGAATAATCTTTCACTTAAATCCAAGGTATAATATGTCATTTGATGATCTAAATCTAATCTACCCGCTTCAGCGGGCATTGTCCGAAGAGGGCTACATAGAACCGACTCCTATACAAGAGCTATCGATTCCCCATCTGCTGGAAGGCAGGGATATGATCGGGATCGCACAGACCGGTACCGGCAAGACTGCTGCATTCATATTACCAATTCTTCATAACATGTCTGCATCTTACAAGACACCACGTCCGAGATTCCCGAAAGTACTTGTGCTTGCGCCCACAAGGGAGCTTGCAGCACAGATCGGGGACAGTTTTTCCACTTATGGAAGGTTCACTCGTTTCAAACATACTGTTGTATTTGGTGGTGTTGGGCAGATGCCGCAGGTAAAGGCCCTTTCAAAAGGTGTTGATTCCCTTGTGGCAACTCCCGGCAGGCTTCTGGATCTGCTGGGCCAGGGACATGTCAATCTGTCAAATGTGGAATACTTTGTACTCGATGAAGCAGACAGAATGCTCGATATGGGCTTTATCAATGACGTCTACAAAGTTGTTGATATGTTGCCACAAAAACGTCAGTCACTCTTTTTTTCAGCAACAATGTCCCCGGAAATATCCAAACTTGCCAGAAAACTGCTTAGTAATCCTGCAAATGTGGAGGTTACACCTCAGGCAACAACTGTTGAACGCATAGATCAGTTCATCTTTTTCGTGGATCATGAGGATAAGAACGAACTGCTTTTGCATTTAATGAGAGGCAAACACCTGGAATGTGTTCTTGTATTCACACGTACAAAGCACCGTGCCAACAAGGTCACTGAGATGCTCAATAAGAACAATATTCCTGCGGGTGCGATCCACGGTAACAAGTCCCAAACCCACCGCACAAAGACTCTCCGCAGCTTTAAGTCCGGAGAAATGCGAGTTCTGGTGGCAACAGATATAGCTGCCCGTGGAATTGATATTGAGGATATCTCCCATGTGATCAACTATGACCTGCCGAACATCCCTGAGAGTTATGTGCACCGCATAGGACGTACGGCCCGGGCAGGTGCTGATGGCACAGCATACTCTTTCTGTGCAGCTGATGAACGGGATTTCCTGCGTGATATTGAAAAGCTCACCGACATGGAGATCGAGGTCGCAGAACATAATTATCACTCAGAAAAGGCTCGTAATGCCACAGGCGATGCAGCAAGGCCGGCCCCTAAGAAACAAAGAGGTAGAAAGGCAATCCCTGGAAATAAGGGCAGGGGTAAAAAGGGCTCTAGTAGTGGCAGATCTGGTGACAGCAGGACCAAAAATACAGGTCCCAAAAGCAGAACTGGTGGCTCTAAAAGTGGCAACAATGCTGGTCGGTCTGGAAAATCCAATACAGGGCAGGGCAGGAGCAAGAGTGGAAAGCGCTCTGGTCAGAACTCTGTTAAATCTGGAAACCGTAAGTGACTGAATTTATAACTTAGTCACGATCGTGCATTGCTTTGTGGATTTTAGAGTTAATCTGTACTGAGAACTGATCCATAAGCAAAGCTCATAACAAGATTAAATCAAAAACATAATAAAAGAAGGATGCTTCTCATCCTTCTTTCATACTTTAAACTTCAGGCTTCTCTGTGTTTCTCGGTTGCTGCCAGGAGGTCAATACCGGCATCAGTTAGCCTGTATATTTCTTCTTTTATCACTACGATGTTCGCACTTTTCAAGAAGTCCATATGGTACTTGAAGGCATTATCATCGACCTCAAGTTCAGCCTTAAGCTGTTCTTCAGGTTTGCCGAAAGCTCCTATGATCTTTACCATTTTTCTCCTTAGGGGGTGTGATGCAGCTTTATCAAGCATCGCGTGTTCGTTCTTTACTCTTTCTCCTTCTGTAGGTTTCTGCATTATTATGTCATCAAGTTCATCGTAATCGTCTTCCATTTAATTTTCACCTCTTTGATTTTCTTTTGAGCGAAGATAAGTGTAATGATTAACAATTTATAATACTATCGTTTTCATTCTGCTTGTGTGGCTATTTACTGATCATTTTCTGAGAATGCTTAGGAATATTTTTTATTTGGTCTGCTGACGAACATCCTGAAAATGTCCGTAATTGTCATATGTCTGTCCTCTACAACCTTTCCTCCGCCCTTTTTGATATTGCTGCGCGTATCACGGTTTATGTTGAATCCGAATATTCCGCTTGTTATAGGGTTCATCATATCCTGCATAAAAGCTATCAACCGATTCCTGGTGCGCACATGCTCCAGATTGATGATCTTTCCTTCTGGTTTGCATACCCTGACACATTCTTCCATACCTTTCACAGGTTCCGGTATCGAACACATGACAAATGTCATTACAACGGTATCGAACACGTTGTCCTTGAAAGCAAGATGTTCTGCATCCATCAGTATAAGATCAACATTTATTCCATTGGCCCTTTTTGCTGACTTTGCCGCCATCCCCGGTGAGAGGTCGATTCCAATCATGCGTACACCTCTGTCGTTTGGATAGTAGCTAAAATTCTTCCCTGTACCAAAGCCAACCTCAAGGCATCTGCCTTCGACTTTTGAGAAGACCTCCGGTCTCCATCTTTTAAAGAAGAGATTTTCCATTATGCCTTCAAAAAAATCATAAACGTAAGAGTAGCGGTTGTACCTGCTGAGTACTTTTTTTGTATCTGGCACCCTTGATTCCCCCTGTAATCTCTGTTCCGATTGTATATTTAAGTTCTTCTTTCAAATTATAGATTGACGTATACGATTATTTTCTATTGCATCCTTTACAAAAGATATTTTATCCATCAGAACCAATCCTTCTTTGGGAGGTTAGTTCATGAAATGGTTGGTTTATGTAATTCCTGTTTTTCTTATATCTATAGTAATTATGACCTCTGGCTGTGTTTCTTCAGATACTGGTGGCGGGGACGACGGTACCTATGAAGGTGAAGTTGAGACACTTGAATACCATGGTGTAGAACTAACTCCTATCAGTGAGCAAAGGGATAATTCTATCAAAGATACACCTCAAATAAACATCAACACCTATTTCCTGACTGTCGATGGAATGGTGGACGATCCGCAGTTCCTGACATACGATCAGGTTGTTTCTTACCCGAGCGTTTCAAAAGTGGTCATGCTTGATTGTGTCGAAGGCTGGAGCTATGTAGCGAAATGGACTGGTATTCCTGTGAAGACCCTTCTTGATGAGGCCGGTTTTCAGGACGATGCCACTATTGTGATATTCTATTCTGCAGACGGTTATTCCACAGCTCTTGATCTGGATTATCTTGTAGGGAACAACATCATCCTAGGTTACGAACTAAATGATGTGACACTTCCGAGGGATCATGGTTACCCATTCCAGATAGTGGCAGAGGACAAGTATGGATACAAGTGGGCCAAATGGGTAACCGCTATTGAGGTTACTGATGAGCCCTATGAAGGCTACTGGGAAAGCAGGGGATACAACAATAATGCCGATGTTGGCGGGCCAAGGTTTGGGTAAGTTCCCTCAGCATCTTTTCCTTTCAGTCCTTAGAGTAGATCATGTATTCCACGATCAGTAGGAACATCGGGAACAAACAGCTTAACAGGATCTGGGGATCCGCTCCGATCACTTCCACTTCGTTGATCATGTTCAGCGATCTGAATATCAGGAAGATTATTGCTCCCAGAGTAATGCTCTGAAGAATTCCAAAGATCCAGAAGATGTTCCTGTTTTCCATAAATGATGCCTCACATTTCTATCGTTATTCTTCTGTTTCTTAATGTTTTCTGCATAAATTGGTTTGTGCAATTGCTTTGCCTTTGGGAATAAGTGCATTCACATGTGTACAATAAATGTCAATTGACCACAATTACTATATCATTTATAGTAATATTTTTTGGTAGTTTTTGGAAGTGAAATTGTATCTATGGAACAAACAAAGAAGTTGAAAATATCTCTGGTGTGTATCTCAGCCATCTTCTTTTTCATGGTATTATTTTATGGATTGACAATATCCGGTATTTCTGAACGGGTTGTTTCATCCGATGGTGCATATATGTGGCTGGGACTGGCATTTCGATTGGGCGCTATCTCATTGATAGGAGGCATTATATTTTTGATAGGAGACATTATATTTTTGATAGGAGACATTATATTTTTGATAGGAGACATTATATTTTTATCTGAGGTCAGGAAACAGTCGGCTCAATGGTATCTGAGCACACCACTTTTGTTGGTAATGTCTGCTATCATTGTTACAAGTATTTTCTTGCTATATTATGTGACTCCTCCCTCAATAGATCCTGCTGAGCCCGTTGGATTCATTCACATAGCGTCATTAATAGCACTTGCTCCGGCTTCAATACCATTTTTATTTTCATTTCCGAATTTTTCGGATGTGGGATATATTTCGGGAGTGCTGGCTGTTTTTATGAGTATTTTTGCACTTGCTGACCTGTACTTTATAATAAAGGACGTTTTTTTTGATCAAAGCCCCTGTTCTAATGCTCTGGCAGTTGGATTCATTTATTATCTTATTGGAGTTTCTATGATTGGAATCTGTTTTTTATTGCTCGCTAAAAAAATTCCACCGGGAGAATTACATGTCGATACCAAAACAGGATGAAATAGGTGGGGAAATTAAAATGACAAGGGTCGGAACTCAGGAAAGATACCTGATAATTTTTGCAATACTTCTTGCATGTGTAATGATCTTAGCATCGGCAGGGCTTGGAATCATAAAACAGAATGAAAATGAGGGTGAAAGCGCGATTGAAGCTTTTATCAATGATTCTGATGATAGCTCAGCTGGAAACAGTGAAACAGCATCAACAACACCAACAACACCAACAACACCAACAACACCAACAACACCAACAACATCAGAATCAATTGAAAACAATCTTTCTATAGGCGTTGATATGGAAGAAGAGCAGATAGCTGAATCTGTCAGTGAGCTTGAAACAGAACTTGCTATTGATGAAGTAAGTGGGAACAACAATAAAGCTGTGCTCAGTATCAGTGGCTGTCTGAAATATATGTCTCCTGAAGAAATGAGTGAACTTTCGGATGTTATCGTCATTGGCACTGTAAAAGAGATTCTGCCAAGTAAATGGAATACTGAAGATGGAATGAGGCCTACAGATAATATCAATGACCTGGGCTGGCATGATGTCCTCTATACTGGTGTGGTGATAATCGTAGACGAGTATCTCAAGAATCCCTTGCCCGAAAAAGAGGTTATATTAAGAACACAAGGTGGTGAAGATGATCTCATGATTCTGCATGTGGAGGATGAAGCTTCCTTTGCTCCTGAGGAAAAGGTGTTCTTATACCTGAAAAACGATCTATCTCCGGATACCATGGATTATGGTCCTGAGTACTTTGTGGTAACTGGTGTTTCACAGGGCAAGTTTACCCTTACAGATGATGGCAAAGCTATCCATTTCGGTGAATCTTTCACTCTCGATGAGCTTTTGGAGACGTATGATTTCATCAGTGTTTACCGGAGGACATAATGACTTTTTCATATCTATATCCATTGTTCATGGGAATTATCATGTTCCTTTTCGGTCTTCCTGTCAATTATTTCATGTTCCGTGAAATAAGGTGGAAGTACACATTGGTCATGGCGATCAGCATGGTCATTGGGACTTTCATAGGCATCTTGTTGTTTGAGTGAAATGCAGCTTAGGTTGAATTATGCAAAGAAGAAATCCGGTAATTGTTGCAATTGTGATGATCGCAGTCGTTGGCCTCATCCTTCTTGCTTTTATGGTCGCTGTCCCCAAAGTACAGATCGATGGTGCAGTGCTGAGTATTGAGAACGAAGATATTGAAGACCATGAAGTGCGAGTGGAGATCATTGATACGCAGGGTGTGCGGCTTTATGATGAGATGTATATGATAGAAGCAGATACCCGGGCAGGGATCAGAAGATCAGTTCCTGAACTGGGGATGTACACGTACAGGCTCACTCTGGATAATGGTTTTATCATAACTCAAAAAGGGAGTGTTGAATATTCTACCAACGTAGGGAGTTCAGAACATCTGGAATTTGTGATCCCTTACGGAGGGGAACAGATCGTTTTTGATGGTGCTACGATCGCTTGATAAAGTTGGGGGAGTATATGCAGATCAAAAGTAAGGATATAAATGAAAATCTAAATGGTGTCTTTGTCATTCTGGGAACACTTGGCGTGTATCATTTGCTTTCCATTGAATCAAATATAATTCCCGGATTGTTCCATTACCTGCCACGAAAGTTGGTTCCTTCACTTTTCCTCATATCTCCGGGTGTTGTTTGTGGGTGCGTATTTGCCATTTTCACAAGGAATATTTTCAAGATATTGCTTGCGGGGATCGTTACAATTATACTGTGGATCTACTGGTTTTCCGCCATATTTCCGGCTTTAATCCTCTTGTCATTGATTATTTGAAACAAACGATAGATAAAATAAGTGAAAATTTTGATGTTGAAGTGCTTAATATCGAATGTGATAAAGACCATTTTCATATGATATTCAAGTCAAAACCAACATTAGAATTGCCTAAATATATCAATGCTATCAAGACAATTTCATCAAGGGAAATCAGAAGGAATTTTCCAGAGGTAAAAGAAATGCTCTGGAAAGATGCTTTCTGGTCAAGGTCATACTTTTTAGCAACAACAGGACAAGTTACATTAGATGTATTGAAAAATTATGTTGAGAATCAGGGTAAATAATGCAATTAAAGAAGAAATACAAAATACATCCAACAGAAAAACAGTTGGAAATGCTTTGGGAATTATCCAATGCAAGCACATTTCTTTATAACATAGCATTATCTGAAAGAAAAGATGTTTGGAAAAATGAAAAGAAATCTATTTCATATACAAAACAACAGAATGATTTGCCGGAATTAAAAAAAGAACATAAATTTATTGATATTCTTTATTCAAAAACATGCCAAATGGTTTTGCGTAAGGTTGATGCTAATTATAAATCATTCTTTGGTCTTCATAAAAATGGTGATAAAAGAGCAAGACCACCTAAATTCAAAAGTCGAAAATATTTTTTCACAATTACATATAATCAAAGTGGTTTCAAAGTAATTGGAAATGCTATAAAATTTTCACATAAAATAAATAATGAAGATTTGATTCTCGATATTGCTCATGATATTTTTGATTTGAAAATTAAACAAATGGAAATTTTCAATGAAGATGAAAAAGGTAATGGAGATTTCTTTATTTCCATAACATATGAACCTGAAATCAATATTCCATATATTTACAACCATAAATTTCAAGCTATTGATTTAGGTATTACTAAAACCGTGACTGCAATAAATAGTGATGGAAAATTCTTTGAAATAAATAACCCACGACCTGATTTATATTGGGATTCAAAAATTAGTGCAGTTCAATCCAGACGTGACCATTGCAAAAAATATAGTAAAAAATGGCATCGTTTGAATAAAACTATTCGAACTATGACAAAGAAAAAGAACAATCAAATAAAAGATTGGCAACATAAATTATCTAAATCAATGGTGGAGAATACTAAAGCTAATACTATTGTTGTAGGCGACCTTAATGTTAAGAACATGGGTAAATCTAAAGTAAAAGGCTTGAATCGCTCCACACAAAATAATGGTTATTTATCACGTTTTGTCGAAATGCTCACCTATAAGGCTGAACTTGTAGGTAAAAAAGTAGTCAAAGTCGATGAAAGTTATACGTCAAAAACATGTTACGTTTGTGGAAAACAGCATAAGATGCCATTATATGAACGTGATATGAAATGTGATTGTGGTAACAAAATCGATAGAGATAGAAACAGTTCTATCAACATTATGATTCGTTACCTATCAAATTTTGCCACTTGGACAGGCTATGAGCAATTTGCTCATAATCTACGACAAACAGGGTTATTGACATTTGATGTATCTAAAATACATCCAATGAATGACATAACAACTCGTAGGAATCTCCATGCGTAAGCGTGGAGTAGTTCAATTCA
>JBNJIC010000028.1:0-20121 GCA_051749005.1 Halobacteriota archaeon
TGAATAATTTTATCTCTGATCCTCTATGTTCCATCATAGATCCTGCAAGTTCGGGTAACAGTTCGGCTTTAATGACGGATGGCTCCGGCTCACATGCAAACTTTCCGATATGTTCAGTAGTTATTATTCCTGCAGTTGGGTTATTTGAATCTATCCTTTCTCCGGAGGGGAGTGATATTGCTGAGCGCTCACATGTCTTTATATCCCCAAAATAAAGGTTCAACCGATTCAACTGGCCATTAAGGGACAGATATTCCTTTTCACAATCAAATGTGATTCTGTCCGGTGTCATCTGTGGTGGGACTTCAAATGCAAAATTGTTCGTTTTTTCCCCGTAGGCTGAAAGCACCTCTGGAATTCCGGGCTTAAGACTCGTTATCAGGCGTTTATCTTCTGCTGGTGGTCTTGCAGGGTCTGAGAAGAGTACATCTATTTTAGGTACCTGTTCGATAACCTCTTCTGATAGTGCATCTCCGCAGATGAACTCCACATTATCCAGATTGTAACGTTTACAGTTCTTCCTTGCGAATTCTATTTTTACCGGATCAATCTCTATTGCATAGACCTTTTCACACTCCTTTGCAAAGAATATGGTCTGGCCACCTATTCCGCAACTGATGTCTGCGATAGTTTTACATTTCAGTCTTCTGGCCCTGTAGCTTGCTACTACTTCAGGTGTTGCAAAACGCAGGCCATCATCGTCGGCTTTAATCCTGTTATCAAATTTCTTTTTTCGTGACACTTGTGATCAGTATGAAAGAAAGGTTCAACCGATTTAAATCCATCCTATCTACCTATCTATCTACAAACGTTCTCTTTATTTTTTTGCGATCTTCGTCGATTTGGCTCATTTATCCGCTACATTTAATTAGGTTCTAAAATATTTGAAACGGGTTTGTAGTTAATATGTGGGATGTGCTGATACTTAGATATGATTATTAAATTCTATCAATTGTATGAACTCGTTTATCGTATCTATTTTTAGTTTTATTTTTCTACCGGGATATTGTGCAAAATGTTTATATATTGAATCTTACATTTACACACCCTAAGTTAGGATTAAGTATGTATTTTGGCTTTGCCAATTTACAGGACTAAAGATCATAACGTAGGAATAAGCAAGTGTGAAAAGTCGGATTTAACAGGAAGTGTTCATGGGCCTCTTCACGGAATGCCCGCTCTTGTGTGCAAATGTGTACAAGGGGACACTGAATGGCTAAATCTTTTAGAGATGATTGAGTACGAACAGACAGCTGGATGTATCCTGCCTGTTATGACGAGTATGTTAGTTATCTTGCTTTCCGCGTAATGTATGTAGAAACGATCTACATAGCTCTGTTTCGAGCTATATCGAGGATATTGCATTCGTTTTAGGAATTATACTTTTTTCACGGTCTTGGCCTACATCATGAGAAAAACGAAGCATAGTTTCAAAAAGAATCGTAAAAGTAGGAGAATATAAATGGCAAAAGGACACAGACCAAGGCGGGGTTCACTTGCATTCAGTCCACGCAAGCGATCACAAAGTCATATTCCAAGGTTTAGATCATGGCCAGAATCAAACGCCGAACCTAAGCTTCAGGGATTTGCAGGCTACAAGGTCGGTATGACTCATGTTATCATGATCGACGACACTAAGAACAGTCTTACAGAGGGTACTGAGATATCCGTTCCTGTTACTGTTATTGAGACCCCAGCAATCCGTGTTGCAGCAATTCGTGCATACGGTGAGGACACCTATGGTGAAAAAGCAGTTGCAGAAGCATGGACTAATGTTCTTGACAGCGATCTTGACCGCAGGATCAAAGCTCCAAAGAACCACGACGTCAATGCAGCACTCTCTAAGATCGAAGGACTTGTAGAGGATGGTAATGTTACCGATATCAGACTTATCACATACACATTACCTTCAAATCTGACTGGTGTTCCTAAGAAGGTACCTGATATCATGGAAACCGGTGTAAGTGGCGCAGATGCGAAAGCAAAGTTCGAGTATGCAAAGAATGTTCTGGGAACCATGGTAGATGTCTCAGATGTTTTCGGTAATGGCGGTATCATCGATGTTGCAGCTATCACAACCGGTCACGGTACACAGGGTCCTGTAAAGAGATGGGGAATCAACCTCATGAAGAACAAGCACTCCCGTCAGGGAAGTCTTAGACAGATCGGTACCCTCGGTCCATGGACTCCTGCACACGTTAGCTGGAGAGTCCCGGCAATGGGTCAGATGGGTTACCATCAGAGAACTGAGTACAATAAGAGGATCTTAAAGATCTCCTCAGATGCCGATGAGATCAATCCTGCAGGCGGATTCACCAACTATGGTCTGGTTCGTGGTAACTATATCCTGATCAAGGGCAGTGTCCCGGGTCCATCAAAAAGACTGATCCGGCTCAGAGAACCAACCAGGTCAAAGGTATCCAGCGTAGGAGAACCTCAGATCGTTCACATTAGTACACAGTCCAAGCAGGGGTGAAGTGAATGACCACAGCAAATATTATCGATTTATCAGGAAATGCTAAAGGCGAAATCACATTGCCGGAAGTATTCGAAGAGATCTTCAGGCCGGATCTTATTAAGAAGGCAGTTCTTTCTGCGCAGGCCAATAGACTTCAACCATACGGTCCGACATTATACTCAGGTATGGAAACATCAGCACACTCCTGGGGATCAGGCAGAGGTGTTGCACAGGTCCCAAGGATCTCCAATGGAAGTCGTGTCGCAAGGATACCACAGGCAGTGGGCGGAAGGCGTGCACATCCTCCAAAACCGGAGACTGACCTTACAGAGAAGATTAACAAGAAAGAGAAGCGTCTTGCTATCAGATCCGCTATTGCAGCAACGATCAACGTTGACCTTGTAAAGGCACGCGGACACAGGTTCGACGCAGAAGTTCCTCTTGTTGCAGAGAACACCATTGAAGGCCTTTTAAAAACAAAGGACGTCATAGGCTTCCTTCAGGCAGCTGGTGTCTACGATGATGTTATCCGCGCAAAGGAAGGTAAACACATAAGGGCCGGAAAAGGCAAGCGCAGGGGACGTAAGTACAAGACAAGGAAGAGTGTCCTGATCGTAACTGGTAAGGAAAGTCCTATTCTTAAAGCAGCTAACAACCTTCCGGGTGTCGATGTTGCTACAGTAGATTCCCTTAATGCAGAACTTCTGGCACCAGGTACCCATGCAGGCAGACTCACCATCTGGACCGAGTCCGCAATAACCAACATGGAGGATATGTTCATATGAGTGCTATTAAGTATCCGTTCATTACTGAAAAAGCAATGATGCTTATGGATGACAATAAGCTTCAGTTCGTCGTTGACACACGTGCTAACAAGACACAGGTGGAGAACGATGTGGTCAGGATGTATGGTTTCTCAGTAAAGTCAGTACGTACAATGACCACTATGAAAGGCTTGAAGAAAGCATTGGTTACATTCGAGGAACCAGATGCTGCACATGAGATCGCAACACGTATAGGATTGATGTGAGGTGAAGTTACATGGCTAAAAGACTTATATCACAGAACAGAGGTCGTGGAAGTCCAACATACAGGGCTCCATCACACAAGTACAAAGCCGCACTCAAACACCCACGTGTGGATGAAGAAAGCGTTCTTAATGGTACTGTTATCGATATCACACACGATCCTGCAAGGTCAGCACCTATTGTAAAGGTCGCTTTTGAGAATGGTGAGGAACAGCTGATCCTCGCACCTGAAGGAATTGCCGTTGGTAATCAGATTGCCTGCGGTGTTTCCGCAGAAGTAAAACCAGGTAACATTCTTCCTCTTGCAGAGATCCCGGAAGGTATCCCAATATGCAATATTGAGTCAAAACCAAACGATGGTGGACATTTTGCACGTTCATCAGGTGTTTATGCAACACTTGTTTCACGTGAAGCAAGCAAAGTCGTTGTAAGGATGCCATCAGGTGTCCTTAAATGGTTCAGTCCAAAATGCAGGGCAACAATTGGTATTGTTGCCGGTGGCGGAAGGGTTGACAGACCATTCCTTAAGGCAGGTAAGAAATACCATAAGATGAAAGCAAGGGCAGCCAAGTATCCACGCGTATCAGGAATTGCCATGAACGTTATTGATCACCCATTTGGTGGAGGTAACAGGAAGCATCCAGGAAGGCCAACTACCGTGAGCAGGAATGCACCACCAGGACGTAAGGTTGGTCAGATCGCAGCACGCAGGACCGGAAAACGTTAAAAAAAGAGGTAGTATACATGGCAAAGAAATCAACATCAAGATTACCAAAACGAAAAGGGGAGTTCACATACCGTGGTCTTACGGTCGAACAGCTCCAGCAATTGAGTTTTGAAGAATTTGTAGAACTCCTGCCTGCAAAAGAACGCAGGTCTATACGCCGTGGTCTTTCCGATCACCAGAAGGATATTCTGCAGCAATTCAGGGATGGTAAAGAAAGCGTACGAACTCATTACAGGAACATGATCATCTATCCTGAGATGGTTGGAAAGACCATTGAGGTCTATAACGGTAAGACGTTCGTAGCAACAGAAATAATGCCCGAGATGATCGGACACAGGTTCGGCGAGTATTCTCCAACACGCAACAGGGTTTCACACGGAAGCGCCGGTGTTGGTGCAACACGTTCCAGCAAGTTCGTACCATTGAAGTAAGGTGATATGAATGGCAAGAATCAACTATACAACAGAACTTGATCCTGAGACAAGTTCAAAAACAATGGGTTCCGAGCTTCATATCTCTCCTAAGAGGTCACGCGAACTATGTAAAGCTCTCAAAGGCATGAAGACAACAGCAGCAAAGCGCTATCTTGAAGATGTGGTCGTTTTAAAGCAAGCAGTTCCTTTCAGAAAGCACAATGATAGTCTTGGCCACAAGAAGGGTCCAATGGCAGCAGGTCGTTACCCTGTTAAAGTTGCATCTGAGATGCTTAAACTGCTCAAGAACGCAGAAAGTAATGCAGAATACAAGGGTCTGAATCCTGATCACATGTACATCGCACACGCAGCAGCAAAGCGTGGACGTGTGATCCATGGTATGAGGCCAAGGGCTCGCGGAAGGGCAAGTCCGAAGAACACGGAAACTGTCAATATTGAAATGATCATAAGCGAGGTGCGCTAATGGCTGTAGAGAAAAAGTTCGTTCAGGATGGATTTGTAAAGGCATCTATGGACGAATATTTTGCAAAACAATTAAGCAGGGCTGGCTATGGTGGTATGGACCTCAACCGTACTCCAATGGGTACCCAGATCACGATCTACGCTGAGAAACCAGGTATGGTTATTGGAAAGGCTGGAAAAGTGATAAGGAAACTTACTCGTGAGGTGGACAGGATATATGACCTGGACAACCCTCAGATCGATGCACAGGAAGTTAAGAAGCCTGAACTGAATGCACAAATGATGGCATCAAGACTTGCTTCTTCTATCGAAAGAGGATGGTACTTCAGGAAAGCTGGTCACAACACCATGCGTGCTATTATGAACAATGGTGCACTTGGTTGTGAGATCGTCATCTCCGGTAAGCTGACTGGTGCAAGATCAAGAGTAGAGAAGATGGTTAGCGGCTATATCAAGCACGCAGGCAAGCCTGCAGAGGATATTGTCGATAATGGTTTTGCTGTTGCTGTCAAGAAACTTGGTACTCTTGGATGCAGTGTACGTATCATTCATCCTGATGCAGTCCTTCCGGATGCATACAGAATCAAGACTGCTGATGAACTTGCAGCATCAGGTGTTGTCGCTCCTGTTGAAGAGGCCAAGGAAGGCATCGAAGAGCTTGTAGAGGCAGAAGGTACAGTTGCAGAAGCTGAAGAAACGGTTGCTGAAACAACAACCGAAACTGAAGAGAAAGCAGTCGAACAAGTTCCTGAAGCAGAGGTTGCAGCAGAAGAACCTGTTGCAGAAGATGCAGAAGAGGACGCAGAGCCTGCAGTTGAGATCGTTGAAGGAGAAGAGCGCCGCGAGGTCAACGGTGTATGGCAGCACAAACATGAAGGACACGACTACTGGCACCCAGTGGGTCGTGTTCACAGGGAGGGCTAATCATGGCAATCCTTCGTACAAAAGAGATCAGGGATATGACCCCGCACGAACGTGTGGATGAGCTTGAGAAGATCCGCAATGAACTTATCCGTGAGCGTGCACTTGCATCTGCAGGTGGAGCTCCTGATAACCCTGGCAGGATCGGGGAGCTTAGAAGAACCGTTGCAAAGATCAAGACAATTCAGAACGAATTGAAGGAGATCTGATTTGGAAGCATCAGCTTCTAATTTGCTCTTCCACGAGCTGATCGGGCTTGTAACGGAAATCATTGAGTCTACGAATCCCACATTATATAACATAAAAGGCAAAGTTGTGGATGAATCACGCAATATGCTTGTGATCGAGACGGAAGATATGAACGAAAAAAAGGTTCCCAAAATGGGAAGCACATTTATCTTCCATCTTCCATCCCATTCTGCTGATCAAGATCAACGTGTTAAAATAAACGGGAAGTTATTGCTCTCACAACCCGAGAACAGAGTCAAGAATATTAGAAAAATACGCATGAGGTAATAATCATGGCAAAAGACATTGGATTGGATGTACCTGAACCGTCCAAGGAATGCGATGACGTTAATTGTCCATTCCACGGCAGTCTCCCCGTAAGGGGACAGATCCTCGTCGGTACTGTTGTAAGCGACAAGATGGATAAGACTGTGGTCATTCAACAGAGGCGTGAAAAGCTTATAAATAAATACCAGAGATATGAGAAAAGGCAATCAAAGATCCACGCTCACAATCCACCATGCATCGATGCAAAGGTGGGGGATGTTGTAACGATCGCGGAATGCCGCCCTCTCAGTAAGACCAAATCATATGTAGTAGTTAAGGCGGAGGTACAGGCGTGAGGGGTATTCGCTCAACGATCCCACGTTCACTGAACGCCGGCGCTAAGATCGAGTGTGTCGACAATACTGGTGCACGTACGGTGGAGATCATTTCAGTCAAGAAGTACAGAGGTGTAAAGAACAGGATGCCAAGGGCAGGTATTGGCGACCTTTGTGTCGTATCTGTAAAGAAAGGCACTCCTGAGATGCGTAAGCAGATCCTTTATGCAGTAGTTGTACGACAAAAGAAAGAATTCCGCCGTCCTGACGGTCTCAGAGTAGGCTTCGAGGACAATGCGGTAGTTATCACAGATGAGAAAGGTGTCCCAAAAGGAACAGATATCAAAGGTCCTGTTGCAAGAGAAGCAGCAGAAAGGTTCCCTAAGATTGGCACAACAGCATCCATGATTGTGTGAGGTGTTATATTATGGTATCAAAACAGCCAAGAAAACAGAGGAAAGCACGTTATGAGGCACCCCTCCACATCAGGCAGAAATATATGGCTGCACCTCTTTCAAAGGAGCTTCGCGGCAAGTATGGTCGCAGTGCAAACGTTATTGTCGGTGACACTGTTGTGGTAATGCGTGGTGACCATGCAGGTACTAAAGGAAAGGTCGAAGGTCTGTCCCTTAAGAGCGGAACCATCGTAGTAGAAGGTGTTTCTGTTAGCAAGGTGGATGGAACTGAGGTTCCAAGGCCGATCTATCCTTCAAATGTGATGATAACATCACTGGAATTGAACGATAAACGCAGAGAATCAATATTATCTAGAGGCAGGTGATTCTAGTGGGCAATCATCAAAAGAGGATATCTGTCCCGAACAGCTGGCAGATCTCAAAGAAATCCAACAAATGGATCACAACCACAAGACCAGGCCCTCATAACAGATTACAGAGTCTTCCTCTTGCTGTTGTGCTTAGGGATATGCTTGGTGTCGTGGACAACCGTGCAGAAGCAAAAAGAGTACTTTCAGAAGGAAATGTACTTGTTGACGGAATCGCAAGAAAGGACCTCAGGTTCCCTATAGGCCTGATGGATGTAATCAGTATTCCACTGAACAATGAGGAATATCTTGTATTACTTGATGGTAAGGGAAGACTTGTTCTGAACAAGCTTGAGGATATGGGTGCAAACAAACTGTGCCGCATTGAGAACAAGACTGTCATCAAGGGTGGAAAAGTACAGTTGAACCTTAATGACGGTACAAATCTTAATGATTCCGACGATTACAAAGCAAAGGACTCAATAATTCTTTCCCTTCCTGACAAAAAGATTGTAAAACACATCAAGTACGAAGTAGGAAATCTTGCAATGATCGTTGGTGGAAGCCACTCCGGTGAGATAGGTACCATCAAGGAGATCAACAAGGTAAGAAGTTCTAAGTACAACACAGTGACAATCTCAGGAGAGACTGAATTCGAGACTATCGAGAAATATGTTTTCGTAGTAGGCGAGAAGGAACCAGAGATCAGCTTAGGTGGTGAGTAAATTGAGTAACTCAATGAGAAATCCTAAGGTCGATAAAGTAATCGTCCACATGGGTGTTGGAGAAAGTGGTCAGCACCTTGTAGATGCAGAAGGTATCCTTGAGTCGATAGTTGGTCAGAGCGTTGTCAGAACCTATGCAAAGAGAACTTTGCCTGCTTTTAGCATCAAGAAGAACGAGCCTATTGGATGTAAGGTTACTCTTCGTGGAGATGCTGCAGAAGATTTCCTGACAACATCCCTGGACATCGTCGAGAAAAGACTCCGTGAATCACAGTTCGACGACTATGGAAATGTTTCCTTTGGTGTTGAAGAGCACACTGATTATCCTGGAATGAAGTACGACCCTAACATCGGTATCTTTGGAATGGATATCAATGTGGTTGTAAACCGTCCTGGTTACAGGATCAGCAAGAGACGGATTGTTAAGCGAAAGATACCAGCTTCCCACAAGATTTCAAAAGAGGATACGATATCTTTCTTTAAAGAAAACTATGGTGTGGAGGTAGAGCAATGACTCAGACAGAGAAGAACTTTGGAAGAGGCGCAAACGAGTGTAAAAGATGCGGCAGGAAGCAGGGTCTGGTACGCAAGTATGGTATCTACCTTTGCAGGCATTGTTTCAGGGAAATTGCCCATGATATGGGATTTGAAAAATATACATGAGGTGAACAGATATGGTATTATTGGATCCTCTTGCTGATGCGTTATCAACTATCAAGAACGCTGAAGCTGTTGGTAAAGATTCCTGTACTATCAGTCCGGCATCAAAGCTTATCGGAAATGTCCTTATGGTCATGAAGGACCGTGGATACATCGGTGAGTTCGAGTTTGTGGATGATGGTAAAGCTGGAATATATACAGTAGAACTTATTGGACGTATTAACAAGTGTGGCGCTATCAAGCCACGTTATTCAGTCGGAGTAACCGAATTTGAGAAATGGGAGAAACAATTCCTTCCAGCAAAGAACTTTGGTGTTCTGATCCTCACAACCTCCCATGGAGTTATTTCCCAGTATGAGGCACGTGAGAATAACATTGGTGGACAGTTGTTATCATTTGTGTACTAATTTAAGGGTGAGATGATATGGCAAAAGAAATCAAAAAAATAATCTCGATTCCTGAAGGTGTGACAGTAACGTTAGAGAATAACGTTCTGTCCGCCTCAGGGCCCAAAGGTACCAACACGAGATTCGTGTGGTATCCAGGTGTGAACATCAAGGTGGACGGTTCAGAAGTGATCGTTGACTCTGCATCATCGAGAAAAAAACAGAAAGCAATGGTTGGAACACTTGCTTCTCACATCAACAACATGATGAATGGAGTTGTGAATGGGTTTGAGTACCGCATGAAAGTGGTCTACTCTCACTTCCCTATGCAGCTTAAGGTAGAAGGAAAGAAGCTCATCATCGGTAACTTCCTTGGTGAGAAAAAGTCAAGGGTCTCCAGGATACTCGGTGAGACAACAGTAAAAGCAAGTGGTGACGAAGTTATCGTTTCCGGTATCAACAAAGAAGATGTCGGCCAGACCGCTGCTAACATCGAGCAGAAAACAAAGATCAAGCGCTTTGACCCACGTGTATTCCAGGATGGCATATACATCGTTGAGAAGAGGGTATGAGAGAGAAAGTGTAGGTGATCTGAATGGAAGATACAGTTAATGAAACTAACATGAAAGAAGCAGTAGCCACCGAACTTGCACTTGATGATGAGTCCATGAGGCTTTTCAAGGTAAGGAAGGTTCAGAAAGGTAAAAAGCCTGCATTCAAGAGGACCGATTCACACAAGTACAAGCGTCTGGATTCCAACTGGAGAAGGCCAAGAGGTCTTCAGGGCAAACAGCGCAGACACATTGCTGCAAAAGGTGCTCGTGCACAAGTAGGATATGGTAGTCCTGCAGCAGTAAAAGGTCTCCACCCATCCGGCTATGCAGAAGTTCTTGTGCAAACTGTTGCAGACGTTGATAATGTTGATGCTTCCCTTGAAGCTATCAGGGTCGCAAGAACCGTCGGTGCAAGAAAGAAAGCGCTCATCGAAGCAAAAGCAACTGAAATGGGTATAAAGGTATTAAACCCTGCCAGGAGTGAGTAAGATGACCGATCTCACTAACCAGAAAAAACTTGCAGCAAAGATTATGGGATGCGGAGTTCACAGGATCTGGATGGATCCTGAAGCCGCTGCTGATATCTCAGTAGCTATCACAAGGGAAGACATCCGTGGCCTGATCGAAAGCGGAAGCATAAAAGCAGATTCTGTAAAAGGTGTTAGCCGCGGACGTGCAAGAGAAAGAGATGCAAAGCGCAAATACGGTCACCGAAAGGGCCATGGTTCCCGTAAAGGTAGAAAGGGTGCACGTAACCCAAGGAAAGAGCAGTGGATGAAGAAGATCCGTGCTATCAGAAGGAGGCTCAAGGAGCTTCGTGCAGATGGTACACTTGACAAGTCCACATACTGCAAGGTCTACCGTAAAGCAAAGGGTGGCGAGTATAGAAGCCTGGCTCATATGGAAGCGCATCTTGATATTAAGAAGACTGAATGAGCCTGAGGAATAGATAATGAAGACAAATTTACATGTTAAGCTGATGTGGAGGATCTAATATGGCTACAGGACCCCGTTATAAAGTCGCATTCAGGCGACGAAGGGAAGGGCGTACAGATTATCACCAGAGACTCAGGTTGCTTTTGTCAAAAGAGAATCGAGTAGTTGTGCGCAAGAGCACAAAGCACATGCAGTTGCAACTTGTGCTACCAGAGGCAAAGGGGGATGTGACATTATCGTCAGCTATCTCTACCGAGCTCGGGAAATATGGATACGAGGGAGCAACCGGTAATACAACCGCAGCATATCTGACAGGTCTCCTGTTCGGATACAAAGCACTTGAAGAAGGCTATGAGAGCGGTGTACTGGATATGGGACTTCAGGCATCATCACCAGGATGTCGTGTATATGCAGCACTCAAAGGTGTTGTCGACGCAGGACTGGATGTGCCTCACAATCCTTCAGTATTCCCGTCTGATGAGCGTATAAGAGGAGAACACGTCGCAGAATATATGGAAGGATCCAATCTGCCTGAGATGTTCGAAGCAGTAAAGGAAAAGATCCTTGCAGAGTTCAGTTAAGGTGTGATTATATGGCATATGAATATAATGAGGAATGGGTTCCCCAGACAAGACTCGGCAGTCTTGTTGCTGAAGGGCAGGTCACTTCCATGGATGAGGCCATGGATTCCGGTCTCCCTATAAGGGAATCAAAAATAGTTGATATATTATTACCTGATCTGGAGGACGAAGTTCTCGATATCAATATGGTCCAGAGGATGACCGACTCCGGAAGGCGTGTCAAGTTCAGGGCAACCGTTATCGTTGGAAACGGCGATGGTTTTGTCGGACTTGGTCAGGCAAAGGATGTACAGGTAGGACCTGCTATCAGAAAAGCTATTGACAACGCAAAGATTAATATTACACGTATCAGTCGTGGATGCGGTTCATGGGAATGCGGTTGTGGACTTCCACACACCGTTCCTTCCGAGGTCAATGGTAAGGCAGGTAGTGTTACCGTAGTACTCAAGCCTGCTCCTCGCGGACTTGGACTTGCTGCCGGAGGCACTGCAAAGAAAGTGCTTGAAAAAGCAGGTGTCAAGGACGTATGGACCCGTACAGAAGGTCAGACAAGGACAACTCTCAACTTCGCAAAGGCAACATACAATGCTCTGATGAACACAGGTACTGTCAGAAGGCCAATTAAATTTGAAGAGCAGGAGGCATGAATATGTTCGCAGTAGTCAGAATGAGGGGCCAGGTGCACGTTAGTGGGGAGATCGAGGACACCCTCGGTATGCTTCGCCTTCACAAGGTCAACCACTGTGTATTCCTTGCTGACAACCCTAACAACAAGGGTATGATCCTGAAAGCAAAAGATTACATTGCATACGGTACTATAGATGCTGATACTCTGGCACAGGTACTTGGAAAGCGCGGAAAGCTCGAAGGCAATACACGCCTGACAGACGCATATGTTAAGGAGAACTCCGGTTTCGATTCCATTAAGGCATTTGCAGAAGCTCTTGTCAACGGTGATGCAAAAATTTCTGATGTCTCAGGTCTGAAGCCGGTATTCAGGCTTCACCCACCAAGGAAGGGCCATGCTGGTATCAAGAGGACTGCTCAGCAGGGCGGTGTCCTCGGAAACCATGGTGAAGATATAAAGACACTTTTGAACAAGATGAGGTGATGTTACTATGAGCAACAAAACCAATACCAAGAAGTTCAGGGGTTCACGTACCTGTGGTGGCGGTACCACCAAGAACCGCCGTGGTGCAGGTAACCGTGGTGGACGTGGCAGATCAGGTGAGAACAAGCACCACTTCACAAGGGCTTTACAGGGCGGATACACACGTGGAAGCAACCGTGGATTCTCTCGCCCATTAAAGACTGTCAGTGATGTTTCAGTCGTGAACGTTGGTGAACTTGACGAACTTGCAGATCAGCTTGTAGAAGATGGCTTTGCACAGCTTGAAGATGGTGCATATGCTATCAATCTTGCAGATCTTGAAATTGAGAAAGTTCTTGGTACCGGAAAAGTAACAAAGAATATGGTTGTTACTGCAAGCAACTTCTCCGTAGTTGCAAGGGACAAGATCGAAAATGCAGGTGGATCCTGCGTAGAAATTGAAGAGTAATGTCTGTTACAGACATTACTTTTATATTTGTTGCGTTTTTATTACTGCTGATTAATTTGTATTACAGGAAAGTCTTGTTGGACTTCCGATCCGAATAAAGGTGTAGTTAATGAGTCTCAGGGAGAGTTTGGAACCGTTTTTTAACAGATTGCCCGCCGTTGCAAGTCCGGAGGGGCATGTGCATTTTAAGAACAAGTTACTATGGACTCTTGGAATATTGGTACTTTACTTTGCTCTTGCAAATGTACCTCTGTTTGGTCTTTCCAAGGATTCCATCGACCTGTTCGAACAATATCGAGCGTTCTTTGCCGGAGCAACAGGATCACTAATGCTTTTGGGTATAGGTCCTATCGTTACTGCATCAATTGTCCTTCAGCTTCTAGTGGGTTCTGATGTTATCAAGCTCAACATGTCTGATCCTGCAGATCAGGCTTTCTTCCAGGGTGCACAGAAGTTCCTTGTCTTCGTAATGATCGTGCTTACAGCACTGCCACAGATCATTGGAGGCTATATCCAGCCGGATGCAGGAATTGCATCAGCTCTTGGAGTCGGTCTTGGAGTTGTCATGTTACTGATATTCATCCAGATATGTGTTGGAGGTGTGCTTATCCTCTTCATGGATGAGATCGTTTCAAAATGGGGAATTGGTTCAGGTGTGGGACTGTTCATCGTTGCCGGTGTTTCACAGCAGATCGTGACCGGACTGTTTAACTGGGAACTGGATACCTCAGGTCTTCCGATTGGAATTCTTCCAAAGTGGATCTATATAGCCCAGAATGTAGGACTGGATTATATCTTTACAGGCGATGGTATGATGTTCCTTCTTATCAGAGGTGGAATTCTTGCCCTTGTTAGCACAGTTGTCATTTTCCTGCTGGTCGTGTACGTCGAAAGTACTCGCATTGAGATCCCATTGGCACACAGTGCTGTAAAGGGTGCAAGAGGAAGATTCCCTGTCAAACTGATTTATGCATCAGTTCTTCCAATGATTCTTGTCAGGGCTCTTCAGGCGAACATACAGATGATAGGTATGTTGCTCCACGGACGTGGTATCACATTCCTTGGTGAATACAATGGTTCTACACCTATCAACGGTGTGATGTACTATCTTTCCCCTATAAACAGTCCATATGACTGGATTCCTTCGCTTGTAAGAGAGTCATTTACAGAATTCGGGGCTCCGGTGCCTGAATTATGGCAGATAGGATTGCATGTGCTTGTGGATGCTATCTTCCTTATCATAGGTGGTATCATATTCGCTCTGTTCTGGATCGAGACCACTGGTATGGGTGCAAAACCAACTGCACAGAAGGTGTTCAATTCCGGAATGCAGATTCCTGGTTTCAGGCGTAATGTTGGTAGTATCGAAAAAGTCATGATAAGGTACATTCCAAAGGTGACCATTATTGGTGGTGCTTTCATTGGCGGGCTTACACTCCTGGCAAGTTTGCTTGGTACAATAGGTGGTGCCGGAGGTACAGGATTGCTGCTTGCAGTAAGTATTGTATACCGCCTGTATGAGGACATTGCATCTGAACAGATGATGGAAATGCATCCAATGGTCAGATCGTTCTTCGGACGGGATTAATACGAAAACGAAAAATGGAGATATATCAATGAATGTTGTTTTATTTGGTCCGCCGGGTGCCGGAAAAGGTACCCAGGCCAAAGAACTGGCTAAACATTACCAGATTCCTCACATATCTACCGGTGATATTCTGAGGGCAAATGTGCGTGATGGTACAGAACTTGGAAGGGAAGCTAAAGGATATATGGACAGGGGTGAACTTGTCCCTGATGAAGTATTGATCGGAATTATCAAGAACCGTCTTACAGAAGATGATTGTAAGGGGGGATATCTTCTTGACGGTTACCCGAGAACAATTCCACAGGCAGATGCTCTTTCAGAGATCCTTGATGAGATCAATATGCCACTCGAGTCAGTCCTTAATATCGATGTTGTTGATGAGGAACTTGTGACCCGTCTTTGCGGAAGGTTCATGTGTAATTGTGGAGAGAGCTACCACATCAAGTTCAATCCTCCTGAAAAAGAGGGTATATGTGACTCATGCGGAGCACAGCTCTATCAGCGTGATGATGACAAAGAGGACGTCATCAGGCAAAGACTAGATTCTTACAAGGAGAAGACACAACCACTTATCGATTATTACAATGAGAAGGAAATTCTCGTGAACATCGATGGTGCCGGTGAGATCGGTCGGGTATTTTCAGATATCTGTAAAGTCCTTGACCAGTACAGGTAAATTCACTGAAGGTGATGATGCATGGCAGATTCAAATTTCAAGAAAACAGCAGAAAGGTTTGTACTGGCAGTCGGTATTTCTCTGATGATAGGTATCCTTGTTCTCGGAGAGGAGGGCAGGGAAGGCATCGGAGCTATTGTTGGCGTATTGATGGATCCTATAACTGCTATGGTCGGTGATGGCAATTTCCATATCATGTTATTCATCATGGCAGCGATCACTGCTTTGTATGCATCACTTATTCAGAAATATACTATTGACTGGCAACTTATGCGTAACACACAGGAACGCATGAAGGTCTTTCAAAAGGAGTTCCGTGAAGCACAGCTTGCACAGAATACCTATCTGGTAAAAAAATTAGAAGAACAGCGTGCTGACATGATGTCTGACCAGCTGGAGATGTCAAAGCAGCAGTTCAAGCCGATGGCATATATCAGTATTATTTCCCTTCCCCTTTTCATGTGGGCATACCATTACATCAGCCTGCATCCGGGCGCATCACTAGTATTCCCTTTCTGGGGAGAACAGGAACTTGTCGCCACGATATTGGGGCCGATCCAGTACTGGATATATTGGTATTTCATTACATCACTGGCTATCAGCCAGGTAGTGCGTAAAGCACTGGATATTGGTGGCGTCTAAGCATGCTTTTAACTATTAGTGGACTGCCTGGAAGTGGAACCACAACAGTGGGTAAACTTCTGGCAGTAAATTATTCTGTTGGGATGGTCTCAGCCGGAGATGTTTTCAGAGATCTGGCAAGAGAACATCGAATGACCCTTGCAGAGTTTGGCAGTCTGGCAGAATCTGATCCCTCTATAGATATCGAGATTGATAAGAGGCAATCTGAGATCGCTAAAAATTCAGATGGCCTTATTCTTGAAGGGCGGCTAGCGGGTCACATGGCTGAAAATGCTCTGAAGGTATGGATCAAAGCTCCTATGGAAGTGCGTGTTGGAAGGGTCGTTGAAAGGGAGGGTTCATCTTTTGATGTACGCATGGAAGAGACTTTGGAACGCGAAGCTTCGGAAGCATTGCGGTACAAAGATATCCATTCTATTGATATCAATGACCTTTCTATTTATGATATCGTGATTGACTCAAGTCGCTGGGACCAGTTCGCTATCAAGGATATCCTTATGCAGGCGATTGATGCCTGTGGTGGATTTAAATAAATTTTTATAGGTACCTCTATGGTTTCATCAGTAAATTCCAAAGATGTGGATATGATGGTAGTAAAGGCACATGCCACTACCAATGCTGCATACGGCTGCAGGCCGGAAGAACGTCCTATTCTCGATTATATTAATATGGGTGTAGTTAACATCGACAAGCCTGCAGGTCCCACCAGTCACGAGGTTACTGCATGGATAAGGGACATGCTTGGACTGAGCAAGGCCGGTCATTCCGGTTCGCTTGATCCTGGAGTTACTGGTGTACTCCCTGTGATGCTCGGTAAGGCCACTAAAGCTGTTTCAGCACTGCGCCTTTCAGGCAAGGAGTACATCTGCCTCATGCATCTTCATGGTGACATTCCTGAGATAAAGATCAGACGTGTATGCAAAGACTTCAAAGGGCCTATCTACCAGACCCCTCCGGTTATCTCTGCAGTAAAAAGGCAGTTGAGGATCAGGAACATATATTATCTTGATGTTCTCGAGATCGACGGCAGGGAAGTTTTAATAAGGGTCGGCTGTGAGGCAGGAACATATCTGCGCAAGCTTTGTCATGATATCGGTCTTATTCTGGGCTGTGGTGCCAATATGAAACAGCTTCGCAGGACGGGTACAGGTCCGTTCAGAGAAGATACTCTGGTAACGCTATATGATCTCAAGGATGCCTGTGTTTTCTGGCAGGAGGATAATGATGAGAATGAGCTCAGAAAACTGATACTTCCTATGGAGGCAGGGCTATCCCATCTGCCCCGTATTGTCGTCCGCGATACTGCCGTTGATGCGGTATGCAGGGGTGCACAGCTTGCAGTTACAGGAGTTTTATCTTTCAGCAAAATTATCAAAAAAAATGACAAGGTTGCCCTTTTCACACTAAAAGGGGAAGCTGTGGCACTATGCAGGGCATCTATGGATTCGGATGAACTCCAGGATAATGATCAAGGTATCGCCTGTGTTACCGAAAGAGTAATAATGGATGCCGCTATTTATCCAAGCTGCTGGAAGGCAAAATAAACGCCGGTCAGCACAAATACGGCTTTTTGCCGAGGTAGTCTAGTGGTAGGGCGCAAGCCTGGAAAGCTTGTGGGGCCTGTCCCCTCGGGAGTTCGAATCTCCCCCTCGGCGCTTAATTTTTGTTTTATAAAAGACCTTTGCTTTAATTTGTCCGAACATTCTTCGGAAATGTATATATCCCGAAAACCCGCATTATCTTATGTGATAGGTATGTTGGGGGACATAACAAAAATAATATTGTTAGTTTCAACAGTTTTAATTTTATTTACAACTGTGTGTATAGCTGCAGATTTTGATAATTGTGAGAAATGTCATCAGGAATCCTATGATCAGTGGAGTTTTTCAGCTCACGGAAATGGCGATTGTGGAATATGCCACACTCCTGCAGAAGCTGGTTTCGAAGGCCATATTGCTGAGCCCTCTGCTTCAGTTCCGACTGCAAATCTTTCTTCTGAGGTGTGTGCCGATTGTCATGCTACCATCTTTGCTGAGTGGAATGAATTTGATGCAGAAGGATTCGATATGGAAACAATGGCAAGCCATTCCGAACCCACTGAGATAGCAGAGCCTTATGTACTCCATTCAGGCACATCATGTGTCGTTTGCAAGAGTACGGATGGTGGTATATTGAACCTTAAAGAAGCAGAAGTATATATGCTGAACGAGGAAGAAGCTCATGATATTGAAGTTACCGAATGGACAATATCCTGTGTTGCATGCCATGACCCTCATGCAGGTGGTCTCTGGCTGGAGGATAGCACCCTTTTATGTGGTAATTGTCATAACACGGAGGGCGTGGTAGCAGACGGAACCGTTGATGTGGTAAGGCATGCGCAGTGGGAAATGGTCAGTAGCTCCGTCTATGCCGATGGAACTCATCCGGAAATAGGCTGTGTTGACTGTCACATGGCAATTGTTCCTTCGGATGGCGGGATGACAACCGGTCATGATTTCAACTTTGATGCAGTAGCTCTCTCGGATCCGGATTCATCCAATGGATGCTACATGTGCCATCAGGATGAATTGGCATCATTGATCGAGGAAAAGCAGGAACCGATCTCCCATAGACTATCTGAACTTAACAGTTTAAAAGAAGAGGCAAATGTAGCCCTTGAAGGTATCAATGGAACTGAATCCTTTGGATCACAGCTTGCCAACTATAACAACGGTCTGTTCTATCTGACAGAAGTTGAGAATGACGGTAGTCTTGGGATTCATAATATGCTACTTGCCCGGTCAGACCTTGACATTGCAGAAGATTATTTCAATTTAGTTATCGAGGGCAGTTCAGCTGTGGAAGAACCTGCAGACAAGGTCCCTGGGATTAGTGGACCTATTGTCGTATTGATCATTGCTGCAGTTGGCATTTTAATGAAGAGGGACTGATCAATATCCCTCCTGCCTATCTTTTATTTCACAATATTGGATATGTTCGGTCCAATCTTATTTAATTCTCATTTATTTAATTCTCATTTATTTAATTCTCATTTAATTGCTTTAAGGACTTCTTTTCCATATTCAGTTGCACTTTTTGGATCTCTGCCGGTGACGATATTTCCATCTGAGATCACGCCTTTGTCTTTGTGTCTGGCACCCTTTTCCTTAAGTATCCTCACAGTCTCATCGTTCTTGAAAACTGTACTTTTCTTTCCTTCAAGGATACCTGCATTTGCGAGCACTACTGGCGATATGCATATCGCAGCTACGACCTTTCCCTGTTCGTTAGCTTTTCTTACAATATCCTGAAGCTCTTTATTGTCCCATAGGTATTGCTTTGAACCTCCACCACCGGTGATGGATATTGCATCATAGTCATTGATGTTTGCATCAGAGATGCTAATATCGGGCTTGACCTCTCCTCCAAGCATTCCTTTAGCTTTCTTTGTAGCATTACTGGCAACGGTGACCTTTGCATTACTTTTTTCGAATACTTTCTTTGGTTCAAAGAATTCCTCATCCCTGAAATTTTCCTGTGCTACTACCATGAGTATTTTCTTCTGGTCTGTCATTTGATCACCTTTTAAATGTTAATCATAGATCTGTCATTCAGAGAAACATATCGGTTAGCTTAATGTTTCTGCACTATATTATAAATCAATAGCGAAATCGAACTCTTTGTTCTTTGTTTTCTTTTAGAAAACTGTTTAAGCTAACAATACTTTAGAAAACTAGGTGTGAAGAAATGGAACGTATCTACAAGTATTATCCGGTGGATTTTGGTGAATTGAATGTCAGGGTCATTCACATGGACCTTTTGTTCGATGTATATGATGACCATACTTACGTAACATCTGACCTTAATGTCAGAACACTTGAAGATCCTATAGGATCACTTGACTTGAACTGTCGTGACCTTGATATCAAAAAGGTCAGCTGTGAAGATTATGATGTGTCCTATAATTACAGGAAAGACGAGCATATACTTACCATTGAATTTGGTTGTCAGGTTCCACCAGATAATGAGCTTGTGATCCATACGGAAACAGTCTTAAACCGACCTGGAATATACTTGAAGGTCTCTACTATGATGAAACTCCTGCAGGAGCACCTCCACAGCAGATTACTCAATGTCAGCAGTGGGGATTCCAGCGTATTGTTCCATCCTAAAAGACCTAATTTCCAGAACGTTCAACTACGTTGAATAAAA
>JBNJIC010000029.1:0-19867 GCA_051749005.1 Halobacteriota archaeon
AAGGGATAGAAAGGTTTGTGAGGTATTGCATGAGCTCCGAGAACAGGGACTTTGTTATAGAAAGGCTTGAGCGAAAACTGGCTGAAAAAGAAGAAGAAATAGAAACGATCAGCAGCAAGCTGCATGACTCCATCATGAAGGAGCTTCGCGAGGACCTGAAGAACGACCTTGACATCAATAATCGCCTTATCAAGATCGAGCAGAAGGTACAGGAGCTTTCAAGCAACATGAGTGGCATCATGGACGAACTGCTTGACCAGAAATCCCAGCTCAGAAACCTGGGCACGGATTCTTCTAAAGAGGCATCTGAACCCTTCAAAGTAACAGCAACAAAGGACCCTTTCAAGCCTCTGGCACCAAATACGACAGAAGGGAGGGGACAGGCTAACAAAGGAAACCTTGCCAATACCCTTTTCAGCAATAAAAAACCGGAGACAGCTGCAGTTTCGGAAATGAAAGCTGCTACGCATGGAACATCTTCGGGATCACAGTGGAGCAAACTGGTAGATCCGAACGAGGTTAATATGGAGATAAGAGAGATAAGCTGCAGGGAACCGGTACAGGAGCCTCCAGCAAGTATCCCGACAGAATATATCGTTGCAGAAGGTGGGGATGCCCCGGGCAACAGAAACCATTTAGCACCTCCTGAAGATGAATGTGAGTATATCGTTGCGGAAGAAGGAAAACCTTCACGCACCCTCTCAGAAACAGAATATGAGACCGTGGAAGACCGTGATGATGAAGATACGGTGGTCACAACGACCCGCAGAAAACCCCTTTAAGTCGATGAAAGAGGAATCAAGTGTACATCAAGGAAATCGAATTTCTGAACTTCAAGTCTTTTGGAAAAAAAGTCAAAATACCATTCTTTGATGATTTTACCACCATATCAGGACCTAACGGAAGCGGGAAATCAAATATCATCGACGGGATACTTTTTGTACTGGGACTTTCCAGCTCACGCACTCTCAGGGCAGAAAAGCTTACAGATCTTATATACAATGGAGATAAGTCAAAGAAGCCTGATTTTGCACAGGTCACGATAAGGTTCGATAATACCGACCGTGAGATGCCTGTGGATGAGGACGAGGTCATTATCAGCAGGAAGATCAGGGAAACAGATAGTGGTTACTACAGTTATTTTTATTTTAACGGCAAGGCCGTCAGCCTGACGGATGTCCACAACCATCTTTCAAAGGCACGTGTGACACCTGAAGGATATAACGTGGTCATGCAGGGTGATGTTACCCGCATCATTACCATGACAGCAGGAGAGCGCCGCAAGATCATCGACGAGATCGCCGGCGTAGCCGAGTTCGATAACAAGAGGGACAGAGCCCTGAACGAGCTGGAGATCGTAAGGGAGCGTATCGAAAGGGCTGACATATTGATAGAGGAAGTTGAGAAGCAGCTGGAGAAGCTCAAAGTGGAGCGCGACCAGGCTGTGAAATACCAGAGTCTCAAACAGGAGAAGATGAAGTTTGAAGGCTTCGTGCTGCTTGCAAAGCTCAAGGATGCAAGAGTTGAACTTGAGAACGTCAGCCAGGATATAGTTGCCAAAGAAGAGGTTCGTGAGAAACTGAAACAGGACCTTGACGGTAAGCAGGAAAAGCTTGACGGACTTGAGGAGGCACTTAATCACCTCACATACCAGATCCAGAAGATGGGAGAGGAAGAGCAGATACAGATCAAAAAGGACATCGAAGAGATAAAGGGAGAGGTCTCAAGATGTGTCAACAGCATTGAACTTGCGGATAATGAGATAGAGGATATCGATTCCAGACGTAAGAAAGCATTCCTGGATATCGAGCATACAAAGAACAGGATCAACGAGATCGACGATAGACTATCTGAGGAATCCCTCCGCAAAGACAGCATCTTTTCTGAAATGTCCGAAAGGAAGACCGAAAGGATGATCCTTCAAAGCAGGATCGCGGACGTAGACGAGAAGTTCGCACAGACAAGGGATGAGCTCACATCGTTCAAGAACGAACTGGAAAATGTCAGGAACAGCAAGAGCGAACTGATGCGACAGGAAGACCGCCTGCTCGACTCCCTGAGGAGAAGATCGGCAGAGGTCCGGGACATCGAGAACGAGATCGATGATGCAAAGGCAAAGGCAGAGTCCTCTGACAGCGATACGAAATCCGCACAGTATGAGATCGAGAAACATACCGAGCAGATCAACTCTCTGACAAAGGACCTTGATGATCTTGAAAGCAACCGCTTCCAGATCAAGACCGTGGTAACTGACCTAGAGACCACACTCCGAAAACAACAACAGGATTACGCAATGCTGGAAGCACGTGTCCGTGCGGCAGAGGACACAAGCAACTATTCCAAAGCAGTTGACATGATAATCGCTGAGAAGAAGCACCATGGACTTCCCGGCATCTACGGCACTATCGCCGAACTGGGAAGCGTTGACCAGAAGTATTCCACCGCCCTTGGCGTTGCAGCAGGCGGACGTATGCAGGCCATCGTGGTTGAGACCGATCAGGACGCATCACGCGGGATACAGTTTTTGAAACAACAGCGTGGAGGACGTGCAACCTTCCTGCCACTTAACAAGATGGAAGCGAGAAGGCCTTACAAAGACCTTTCCGACCGCAAAGGCGTCATCGGCTATGCAATCGATCTGATAGACTTTGACCCGAAGTTCGAGGCCGCATACTGGTATGTCTTCAGGGACACTCTTATCGTTGACACCCTCGAGAACGCACGCCGTCTGATCGGTGGCCTTCGCATGGTCACACTTGAGGGCGAGGTGATCGAAAAGAGCGGTGCAATGACCGGCGGATCCATGCAGAGAAAATCCGGACTCTCATTTGCAGCCTCTGAGAAGGACAAGCTCATAAAGATAGCCGAGAAGATCACCGAATTCGAATCAAGGCGTAATACTGCCATCAAGAAACTGGACACTGTGGAAGGACATATTGCCGATATCAACCGCGAGATCCACGAACTGGAGAAGGACATCTCGAAGAAAGAAATGATCTTTGAGGAGATCGGCAGCAGGTCAGAGCGCCTCGGCCAGCTTATCAAGACAAAGAACATCGAGCTGGCAGAAATAGAAGAGCAGCGTACAAAGCTCCGCCAGGAAATGGAAGAGGTCGTTTCACAGAAGAACGAAAAGGAAGAGAGGAAAGGAGAACTTGAAGAAAAGATAGCATCCATTGAAGAGAAGCTTTCCGAATCAGAGATCCCTGAACTAAACAAGCAGGCCGAACACATCGATGAGGAGATGCGCAGGCTTGACGGGCGTATCCGCGACATTGAAGCTGATATCAATGCCCTGAACCTTGACCGCGAATATGCATCCTCAAAGATAGAGGACAGCCGTCAGCTCATCAAAGAGATGGAAGAGAAGAGGTCGACCCACCGGGAACGTGTGGACGGTCTCAAAGAAAAGATAACCGAACTGGAAGTGACACTGAAGAGCAAGGAGCAGCGTGAGAAGGAACTTGCAGGGGAGCTCAGGGAAATGCAGCAAAAACGCGCCCTCAAGCAGACAGAATATAACGCTGCGGAAAAGGACCTCATGACAACCCGGTCAAAGCTTGACGATGCTGACAAGTCCATGATGGCACTTGAAGCCACTCAAAAAGCACTTGCAGACCAGACAGAGGACCTCAGGGAAGAACTGGAAAGACGCGGCATCGAACAAGTTGAGGATGTGCCTAATTACGAAACGGTCAGCACAAGGATAGCATCCATAGAAAAGGCAATGGAAAAGCTTGAACCTGTGAACATGAGGGCAATTGACGAATATGATGAAGTGGAATCTAGGGTCGTGGACCTTAAGACCAGAAGGGCTATCCTGTTCAATGAGAGGGAGCAGATCCTGGACCGTATCGACCAGTATGAGACACTTAAAAAGGATGCATTCATGGATACCTTCAACGGCATCAACGAGCCGTTCAGAGAGATATTCAACGAGCTTTCCGATGGTACAGGAGAGCTTGTACTTGATGATTATGAAGATCCTTTCAATGGTGGCCTTACACTAAGGGCACAGCCAAAGGAGAAGACACTTCAGCGACTTGAAGCCATGTCCGGAGGAGAGAAAAGTCTTACTGCCCTGGCCTTCGTATTTGCCATCCAGCAATTCCGCCCGGCACCTTTCTATGCATTCGATGAGATCGATATGTTCCTTGACGGTTCAAACGCGGACAGGGTTGCCCAGCGTGTTAAGAAAGCCGGCACAAAGGCACAGTTCATTGTAGTATCCCTGCGTAAACCGATGATCGAAGCAGCTGAACGTACCATTGGTGTCACAATGCAGGAGAATAATATCACAAACATCACGGGTGTGAAATTACGGTGAGTGACCTTTCTGAAGTGACAGAGGAAAGCGAAAGCACTATACAGGAAATTGTAAACCGGCCCGGCAGCTCTGTTGACCCGGAGTTCCTGGAGACCCTCCGCGACCTCGGAGTTGACGAATCCCTGCTAGAGTTCTCAGATGACGTGCTCTGTGAACCTGTTGAGATCTTTGTGAATCTTGCAAAGAATGGCGATATCAATCCATGGGATATCGATATAGTACAGGCCACTGACAAATTCCTTGCATATATCGAAGATATGAAGATGATGGACCTGAGGATATCAGGCAGGACACTTCTCTATGCAGCTATTCTCCTAAGAATGAAATCAACTGGTATCGTCCAGGAAGAAGAGGAAGAAGAGGAAGATTTCCTTGACGAGGATATGGATTTCTACGAGGTGGAGGAATATCCTGTACCGAAACTCCCGATCCGCCGTACTGCCACCCGTCCCGTGACCCTTCAGGAGCTTATTAACGAACTCAAGAAGGCAGAGAAGGTAGAGAGCCGCAGGAAGGACAGAAGGATACGCCGTCGTATCGAGGTAATGGACAGGGCAACCACTGATGATGTACTCGGAATAGCACACGAGGAAGATATCAGAGGCAGGGTGGATAAACTTTATCAATACCTTGAAGAGCTGTTCCGGGACAGGGAAGAAATAATGTTCTCGGACCTGATCGAGAACTCAAACAGTCGCTCTGAAAAAGTGATGACATACATATCACTTCTATTCCTTGCATCTGAAAAAAGGGTATGGTTATCACAGGAAGAGCTTTTTGGTGAGCTATATGTTCAACCGGTCTGCAAGACCGAATGATATGTTTCAAAGAGGAAGGATATGAAAGATAAGGAGATCGTTGAAGCCGTTCTTTTTGCGGCAGGTGGGGCGGTTGATACCCAGACACTTGCAAAGGTCGTCAATAAGACGGCAAAGAATGTCAGTTCTTTGGTCCAGGACCTTATGGAAGAATATTCCACAAGAGAGACAGGGATGGAGATCATAGATCTTGGCGGCCGATATGTGATGCAGGTCAAAGCGGAATATACCGATCTTGTGAGCCCGGTGGCTCCAAAGGAACTGAGAGCACCGATCCTTCGTACGCTTTCCATGATAGCGTATCACCAGCCTGTGGTCCAGGCAGAGCTTGTGGACATGAGAGGGAATTCCGCATACGATCACATACGTGAGCTTAAAGAAAGAGGACTTGTCGAAGCAGTGCCTCATGGCAGGACAAAGCTGCTCCAGACAACTCTCCTTTTTGCGGATTATTTCGGACTTGCCTCCAATGACCCCGAATCAATTAAGAAGAAGATAGTCGAGCTTTCCCGACAGCAAGGAGGAAGCGAAGGACTTGACAGGTGGCTGGGAAGGAAATTCGTTGGATTCACACCTATGTACAGTTCACTTGCCGAACTTTGCGGCATCAAGGACTACAGGGTGATCAATGCCTATGATCCCACAGAAGAAGAGCTGGAGAGCCTTGCAGATGTATTCAAGATGGTCATCTCTAAAGGTTATGAGGAAAAGGTCAGCAAGTATTATGACGGGGAGATCATTGAGGTCAGCTCCACTACATTCGGGGATATCATCGATGCCATCAGGACACTTGAAAGTGTTTCCGATCAAGACAGATCAAAAGAAAGCATCGAAATTATTGAGGACCTCAGGGAAAGATATGTATCAAAGGCACTGGTCATCAGCAGGAAAGTAAAACCTGCTACTGACATGATAGCCCGTATCGTCAGTGACCTGAGGCTCGGAGTTTCGGCCGATGGATGTGTGGTAGCTCCCGATTATGGTACATCGGGAGAGGGCGTGAACATATCCGAAGGTGCCGATATACTTGTACCCACACACTCAAAGGTTGAGGGCAATATTGTGGACAGGGTATGTAAAAAATACGATGCCATCATAGATGGGCTCAAAAAACTTGAAAAATAAGCACCTATTAAAAGTCATTTAAATAGATATATAAATAGAAGGGTATAAGTATATATACTGTATTGGCAAATATACCCATCCTTAAATACTTAGGATCAAAGATCATGACGGAATATAACATTAAGATAGAAAACGTGGTTGCGTCAACCAAACTTGCTGAAGAGTTCGACCTTACAAAGATAGAAGCAGAATTTGAAGGTGCAGAATACAACAAACAGAAGTTCCCGGGACTTGTATACAGGGTTTCCGATCCAAAAGCCGCGTTCCTTGTATTCACATCAGGAAAAGTGGTATGTACCGGTGCAAAGAACGTAGAGGATGTGCACACCGTGATCGGTGACATGGCCAAGAAGCTTAATGGAATTGGCATAGAGACCATTGCTGATCCGGAGATCACCGTACAGAACATTGTTGCTTCAGCGGATCTCAAAGCAGTGCTTAACCTTAATGCAATAGCTATCGGACTTGGTCTTGAGAACATCGAATACGAGCCTGAGCAGTTCCCGGGACTTGTATACAGGATCGATGAACCAAAAGTTGTTGTACTTATCTTCAGTTCCGGAAAACTTGTTGTCACCGGTGGAAAATCACCTGAGAACTGTGAGGAAGGTGTTGAGGTCGTAAGGCAGCAGCTTGACAACATGGGACTTTTGTAAATGGATATTCAGATACCTCTGGATAAAAACGATGTTTGCATCCTCATCCCGACCCTGAATGAGGAAGCAACCATAAAACAACTTATTGAGGATTTCCAGGCAGAGGGTTTCGGGAACATCCTTGTGATCGATGGCCATAGCCGTGATAACACCAGACAGCTTGCTGAGGAAAGCGGGGCAAGGGTCGTAGTTCAGGAAGGAAAAGGAAAAGGCCAGGCAGTTCAGGAAGCCTTCCAGCTTATAGAGGACCCTTACACCGTCATGATCGATGGTGATGGCACATATCTCGCAAGCGACATCTATACTGTCCTCGATCCGATCATTGAAGGAAGGGCCGACCAGACCATTGGGAACAGGTTTGCGAATTTCGAGCCGGGGGCATTTACCAGACTGAACCTGACAGGCAACAAAATGCTTAACAAACTCTTCGGCCTGGCATACGGGGTCTGGCTGGAGGATATCCTTACAGGTTATCGTGGTTTCAACAAAAAATCGATCAAAGGGCTCAACCTTAATGAAATGGGATTTGAGATCGAGACCGAGATCACTGTTGAGAGCGTTAAACACGAGATGAAGATCGAAGTGGTACCCATCACATACGTTGCAAGGCATTCACTGGCAGATACAAAGCTCAACCCCTTAAGTGACGGTTTCAAGATCGGAAAGACCATATTCAGAATGGCAAGACTGCACAACCCGATGTTCTATTTCGGAATATTCGGTTCATTGCTTACACTATCTGGGATCGTAGTCGGCCTTTATGTGGTCAATGAATGGTTAAGCGGAGTCACCCGCATACCAATGACAATACTGACCGCACTTTTGATAATGACAGGAATACAAATGTTCATATTCGGCATGCTGAGCGATCTTGTAGTATCACTGCACAGGGAAACCATGCGCATGATGCGCAAGAACAGCGAACGTTAAGTCTTTTACCAGACAACTTTTTTGGCCCCGGATTAAATATCAGTTTTTGCCAGGATGAATTATACATTGAGATATGGCAATACAAGTAAACTTTCTTATTATTTAATCAAATAAATCAGATCATCCATACATACTATTATGAGTAATATACGATATTCTGAGATGTTAAAAATAAAACAAGCTTTTGATATTGCTTTTTGAAATGAATTATTAAGAATGGTCAGGCGAACTCAACATCATAGTAGAAGCTTTTCTGAAAACACAACTTTACTTTATATACTCTAAAGTTGATTTTTTGACAACCCTTAAATAAAATACCTCCTTTTTCTAATCAACTAATAACGAGGTAATAATCATGACAATCGTAGAAGATGCCAAAGCCGGCCAGATTACAGAACCAATGAAAGTCGTTGCTGAGATCGAAGGACTGGAACCTGAGTTCATCAGAAAAGGAATCGCAGCAGGTAGGATAGTAATCCCAACCTCACCGTACAGGGATGTCAGATACTGTGGTATCGGTGAAGGATTAACCACAAAGGTCAATGCATCAATCGGTGCTTCCTCAGACATCGCTGATGTTGATATGGAAGTTGAAAAAGCAAAAGCTGCTGTCGATGCTGGTGCAGACACACTTATGGAACTCGGAACCGGCGGAGATTTCCTGGGAATCAGAAAAGCAGTTTGTGACGCAATCCCACTTTCCGTTGGATCAGTGCCATTGTACCAGGCATTCATCACCGCTGCAAAGAGAGACGGTTCAATCGTCCACATGACAGAAGATGACCTCTGGAACGCAACTGAAGAGCAGGCAAAGCTCGGTACAAACTTCATGGCCATCCACACAGGCATCAACAACATCGTTCTCGACAGGCTTAAAGCACACGGACGTTATGGTGGTCTCTGCTCCCGTGGCGGTGCTTTCATGAGCTCATGGATGCTCCACAACGAGAAGGAAAACCCACTTTACGCAGAGTTCGACTATCTCTGTGAGATCCTCAAGGAGCACGAAGTTACACTTTCAACAGGTAACGGAATGCGCGCAGGTGCTATCCACGATGCTACCGACAGGGCACAGATCCAGGAACTTATCATCAACTCCGAGTGCGCACAGAAAGCACATGACAAATATGACCTCCAGGTAATCGTCGAAGGTCCGGGCCACGTACCACTCGATGAGGTAGAGATGAACGTCAAGCTCATGAAGTCAATGAGCGATCACAAACCATTTTACATGCTCGGTCCACTCGTCACAGATATCGGTGCAGGCCGTGACCACATCGTAACAGCTATCGGAGCATCAACATCAGCAGCAGCAGGCTGTGACTTCCTCTGCTATGTAACCCCTGCAGAACACCTTGCACTTCCAAACAAAGAAGATGTTATTGAGGGTGTCAAGACGTCCAAGATCGCAGCACATGTCGGTGATATGGTCAGACTCGGAAAGAGAGACCAGGACCTTGCAATGGGCAGAGCTCGCAGAGACCTTGACTGGCAGAAGGTATTCGACCTTTCACTTGACCCGGAACTCGCAAGAAAGATCAGGACAGAAAGGGCATCAGCAGATGAAGACGCATGCACAATGTGCGGTGACTTCTGCGCTCTTAAGATCGTCAACCAGAACTACGATCTTGCAAAGTAATGCCACAAGCATTACTTTAACTTCTTTTTTTATATACTCCCATTATCGTTTTAAGGCCCAGTAGCCTTTCGATATTGATTCACCACAACTTCTTAATAGCTGTAGCTATCGGTAATTTACTTTTTTGATCACAGTATCTTAATAGACAGTGAAACAAAAAAAAAGTTAAGCTATTGCAAATATATCAACAGAACACAGAACAAAATAAGTGAGTCACCATTCCATACCAGAATGGTGCTTAACCCGAAATGAAGAGATTACCTGAAGACAGGATCAGTAAGGAACTTCGGTTACGTAGGAAAGGTCAATCTTTGAAACATTGGCTTTCTGAACAAGGAGAATAGACTTTCCATAGTCAGGATTCATATAATCGAAGATCAGCCAGATGATCCCATCTTCTTCCACTTCACGGCAATTAGTGATGTTATCATACCATATGATAGATGATGAAGCACCGTCAAGCAAATAAATATAACCCGACAGCTCGTGCCCCTCAGGCACGTTTTTAATCATTTCGAGAATTGAATTAATCATTTTAGTAACACCCATTTTAACAAAACCTGAACGTATAAAACCATTTTGGTAAAATCATTTTGAATACGATATCAGCCTTTACTTTTTAATGAATCTGCTTTTCCAAAAACAACACTTAAGTGCTGACCCCTAGATTTGAAAGCATTACTAACTAGTTCCCGGGCAATAATATAAAGTTATCGATTACAGGCCCACCAGACCCGTATATTTAACATCTGACAGAAACCCTTAAATCCGGAATAACCATAATCCCGTTGGGAGATACATTAATGAAAAAAGCAATTATTGAGACAAACAAAGGTAAGATTGTTCTGGAACTGTTCGAAAAGGATGCACCTAAGACAGTTGCAAACTTCGAAAAGCTCATTAAACAGGGATTTTACAATGGGCTTACCTTCCACAGAGTAATACCAAACTTTGTCATCCAGGGAGGATGCCCTAAAGGAAATGGAAGCGGGGGGCCCGGATACACCATCAAGTGCGAGATCAATCCCAGAAAGCACACAACAGGAGCTCTTTCAATGGCACATGCCGGCAAAAATACCGGTGGAAGCCAGTTCTTCATCACACATTCACCACAACCACACCTTGACGGAGTACACACAGTATTTGGAAAGGTAATCGAAGGAATGGATGTCGTCAACAAGATAGAGCAGGACGACGTCATGCTCAAGTTAAAAGTGGAAGAGGAGTAAACACGCACTCCGTTTTCCATCTTTGTTAACAAAAGGGGAAAACATGGGAGCAATAACAGGCATTGTTGCAGCATGCGGGTATGTATACCCGGTCATGAAGAAGCTAGCACTGCTATTGATCCTTACCCTAATACTGGTTTTAATAATAAAGTCTGTGATGTAATATGGATCAGAAGACACTCAACAAGGTGAAGGTCGCAGGAATTGTCCTTAACTGGATAGAAGAGCTTGCACCAAAGATGTACCCTTATGTCGAATTCATAAAGAATGAGGACGAAAGTGAAGGTAAATACAGAATAGCAGAGCTCAATGGCGAGGGACAGGAAATACACGAGATAATGGAAAGGAAATACCTGAAATGGTATGCCTGTGTCCTGGAATTGTTACAGGAATACTATCCTGAAAAGGTAGAAGAGTTCACAGCAGCTTATGAAAATGTCCTGCCTTATGTAACCCTTGAATGCAAACCAAAGCTCCCGAACAGCTGTAAAATGCAGTTTGAATTCTCCAAGTACCTGACAGCCCAGAAAACAATACTATCTCATCTGTTCGCAAGAATCTCATCTATGGAGATCACAGAAAGCGAACCTGAAGAAAAAGAGGCAACCGAAGTCAGGAATGTATTTATCAAAGTTCCAGTCGAAATACGGGGCGCAATCTTCGAACAGGCAATAAAACCGGTACTTGATGAGGAGATACTCAAAATAATAGAAAAAGCAGGACATAATGAAGGCACAACTTCCCGGATTGAAAATCTTTTCGAGGAGATAATTTCCAGCGATACTTCAGATCTTGAAAAAATAAAAGCCACATGTGAAAGTCTTCAGCAGATCTGTCAGGAAAATGGATCATATACTGAGAGCTTAAACCAGCTGGAACCAGTATTCAAGATAATAAGCAGGCTATAAGCCCTGCTTTATTACATAACTTTCAGCTATTAGTATAATTGAAATATTATGCCCGATAAACTATATCCTAAAGTTTAAAGAGCGCATTCAAAAAAGGGGAGAAATATATGAAAATCATAAAATGCAGGGACCTTGGGTTCAATTGCGACTTCATATCAACCGGAGCAGCATCAGAGGCCGATGGTGTGAAACAGAAAATGCTGGATCATATCATAGAAAAACATGTTCCGGAGAAAGATCTGTCACAGGAAGACATTGATGACATAGCCTCACGTATCGAGATCCTTCTGAGCAGAGGTTGTGGCTGCGGAGCACTTTAAACCGGCTCCACAAGATAGATGGGATAGACCGTATCTCTTATAATTTGCAGTCCTTGCAATTGGAAAGACCGCAGATCCTGTTCTCAAACTTCCATTCAAGACCCCATCTTTTAATAGACTGGATAATATCTATGAAATCCTCTCCACTTCTGGTCAGTGAATAAGTATATATTACCGGGTCCTTTGACTTGTCAAGTGTCTTCTTCACAAGGCCTTCTTTTTCCAGCTCCTTAAGCCTGGTTGAAAGGGTCTTCGGAGTTATATTCTGTAACTTCTTCTTAAGTTCATTGAACCTTTTTTCCTCGTTGTTGCCCTTGTAAAGTTCCAACAGTATACATAAAGTCCATCTCTTGCCCATAATATCGATCGTTTTGTAGATGGTACAATCCTTCATAGTATCAAGGAAGAAACTGGCATTATATATAGAAGTATCCCAAATATACCTAGTGATAAAAACAACACTTTTAGAGGAGAGTAACAAATGACAAAGGATCTACTTGAAAAGGGAGCAATCATTCAGAGAGACAAAGAGACATTCGCCATCGCACCTCACATTGCCGGAGGTATTGCATCACCGGATCTACTGAGGAAAATCGCAGACGTATCTGAAAAATATGGTGCCGCTGCAATTAAGGTCACATCTGCACAGAGACTTGCCATTGTGGGTCTCAAAGAAGAAGACCTCGACAACATCTGGAAAGAGCTTGACATGAAACCTGCAGCAGCCATTGGCCTCTGTGTCAGGAGCGTAAAGATCTGTCCGGGAACAACGTTCTGTAAGCGCGGACAGCAGGACTCAGTCGGACTTGGCCTCAAGCTTGATGAAAAATATCATGGAATGGAGTTACCATCAAAGCTCAAGATCGGTGTATCAGGCTGTATGAATTCCTGTGCTGAGAACGCCGTCAAGGACATAGGCATCATGGGAACACCAAAAGGATTCACCGTCATGGTCGGCGGAAGTGCCGGACTCAGACCCCGTCTTGCAGATGTGATCGCAGAAGAACTTAATGAGGAAGAGGTCCTTGACCTTGTAGAGAGGATAATCACATATTACAAGACACACACAAAGAAACACAGGCTTGGAAGGATAATTGACGATATCGGACTTGAGACATTCAAGTCAGAAGTCGGCCTCTGAAAATACCTAATTACTACGATTGCCGGGGTTCTTTGCGAGAACCCCGAACATCCCCACAAACCGCTTACGAACACACAAATACAGGGTGATCGGACAAAGACCCTGCTTATTTTCCTGATCGATGAGAAGAAGCTATGCGTATCAGTTTTTACTATACCGGAGAGTTTGCAAGGAAAGTTATCGGCAATGTTGTGAACTCCAGCACGTTCTGCACATCATGTGGAGAGCTTTGCGACCATTGCAGGGAGAAAAAGAGATCATACGCAGACAGCGTGGTTGACATATATGAATTCTCCGCTGACCTCCCGCAATTCATAGAAGAACCTGAGGAATATCTCCCTGAAAATATGGGAGAATGTGACCTCCTGATAGTAATAGACCTTCATCCAGATATACTTTCGACCCTCCCGAAGCTGGTGAAGATGTGCGGTGCAAAGGCTGTGATAGCACCTGTCGAGGTACCGAAACTTGCACCTGCAGGACTTGTACACCAGATAAAGGATACACTGGAGGCGGAAGGTATAGTCTGCGAATTCCCTAAACCATTCTGTTCTCTCGTGAAGACAGGGAAAACGCTGATCGATGAGTTCGTTGACATGGGATTTGGGAAGCCTCTGCTGACCATAGATGTCGACACGGAAAGGAACATATTCACGCATGCAAAGGTCATCAGAGATGCACCATGCGGGTCCACATGGTATGTAGCAAAAAAGCTTGCCTGGTCGGACATCAATGACTACAAGGAAACAATATCCGGAGCACACCACGCATACCCCTGTACCGCAAGCATGGACAAGGACCCTCAACTGAAGGACACCATCCTGCATGAGGCCGGATACATAATAAGGAAGAGTGTAGAGGATGCGGCAGACATAAAGATAGAAGAAAATTCTTCTGAAGATGAAAGATGAGGTGATCAGATCACTGAATATAAACCTGTTAAAATTGCTGTCCTGAGATGCGATATTGTATCTGAGGCATGTCCAGGTACAGGATGTTTTAAGGCATTCAATGAGCGCAGAGTAAAGTTCGCCGACTATGACGAGAATGCGCAGATGGTTGCTTTTTTCACATGTGGAGGATGTTCGGGAAGGCGTGTGTTTCGCCTGGTGCGTTCTCTCCGGAAAAGCGGAGTTGATGTAATACACCTGAGCTCATGTATGCAGATGAAGAACTACCCCGAATGCCCGCATATTGATACAATCAAAAAAACGATAGAAAATGCCGGCATAAGAATTGTTGAAGGAACACATCACTGATAAAAACAAAGGAGAGGAAACAATGGTCAAACGAATGATAGTCAGGATAGATGAAGATAAGTGCACAGGCTGCGGGCAATGTGTCTCACCCTGTGCCGAGGGAGCCATACAGATAATCGATGGCAAGGCAAAGGTCGTTTCCGAGGACCTATGTGACGGCATGGGATTCTGTATCGGAGTATGTCCTGAGGGAGCAATCTCCATCGAAGAGAGGCAGACCGTTGAGTTCAATGCTGAAAAGGCAGAGGCACAGCCAAAAAGCACTGACGTATCCATCATGTGCTTCAGTTGCGGTGCCGGGGAAGATGAGAGATATCTCCTGCCCGTCAGGCATAAGATGGAAAGCCTCTGGATCTGTACACGCTGCCTGCCACAGCTTATCCACGGGTGAACAGATTGATAGAACTTGAAATCACCTCTGAAGAGGATAATCTCTGTGATCACACGTTCAATTTCTACTGGCATGAGAAGGAGCTGGACCCTGATGTAGTGATCCCTTCCCAGAAAGGCACTCAATATACCTACCGCCAGCTTGTGGACGAACTGAAGAAAGGAGCGGACGTCCACATAAGGGGTAGTGTCGGTTCAAGGTTCGCATATAGCATGGGCGTTGACCTTGCACACTTTGGCGGTACCGGAAAGACTGCAACTGCAGGCCGAATTTTCGTTGAAGGCAATATTGGTCCGGAGGCAGGGATGGCGATGTCAGCGGGTGCTCTTTACCTCACGGGAAATATCGAAGAGCCACTAGGAAACATTATCGAGGTAGAATCTGATTAGGATGGAACCCGGAAATTCATATCCATTACGGAAATGCTATGTGAAGGCACTCCCGAAGCCCCTCTGAAAAATATGTTCGATAAAGGGGAAAGGAAGTTGACCCTCAATGACGGCATCCTTCGCGGCACCCTTGCCTCAAGATTCGACTGCGATGCAGAGATCATTGTCGAGGGAGACGTTTACAACGGTACCGGTTTGCTAATGGAGAGCGGCACCATCAATGTCAGAGGGGATGCCGGACTCAATACAGGTGCACACCTTAACGGTGGCAATGTTGTTATACAAGGCAATGTTGGCGAATTTGCAGGTGCCTACATGAAAGCCGGCGTCCTGCTGTTCAATGATGTAAAAGGCTATGCAGGTGCGGGGATGGTTGGTGGCACTATATATTCAAGGAAGAAGACACATCCTGCGCCTCCTGCTGAGAAGAAAAGAATGGACGGAAGTGACAGTTCCACAATTCGCAGACTTACAGGAGCCGGGCGAGTGGAGTCCATGCTTTACAACAAGTACGGGGCCGGAGAGGAGAAGGCACAGTACATCAAGGTTAAAATGAGGGATGGCTCCATCGTTATGCGGGAACTGGACTGAAAAACATTACTTTTTGTATTGCCTCCAAATGTTTTCCATACATAACATATATAAGAAGTAACATTATATCCTGATAGTATTAGATATACCGAAAAAGGTTGGATGCACTTGACAACAGAGAGAACTGAAGATTACCTGAAGGCTATTGACACTGTAATTGAGAAAAAGGGATACTCACAGGTCAAGGATATTGCGAGATTTCTAAATGTCAGCCCTTCCAGTGTAACCGGTATGTTCAAGAAGCTTAAAAAAGAGGGGTATATCAACTATGAAAAATATGGAGGGGTCACCCTTACTCCTGAAGGAAAAAAGATCGCAAGGAGCACAAAGGAAAAGTACAGCGTCCTCCATGATTTCCTTCTACTGCTTGGAGTCGATGAAATCATAGCCGATGATGATGCCTGCAAGATGGAGCATGCTGTGACACGCCAGACACTTGAGAAGCTTACAAAGTTCAGTGAATTTGCCCATCACAATGATGAAATGCCAGACTTTCTGAGAAAATTTCAAAACTATTGTGAAAGTGGCAAGATCCCTGAAAGGAAAAAGTATGAGAATTAATAAGAAAAAAAGAAAAATAATGGACAGATCATCATGACCTGTCACATACTTTCTCACCTTTTTGAGTTAAAATGTAAGTCCGCGTTGTTACCCCGGGAATACCAGAATAAGCACTCCCGCAACCCCTGTTACAACAACCGGAGCATGACCCGGATATCAATGAGCATGATCTTATATCGGTAATTTCGAGATACCCCATCTTTTCCATCATATCGATCATACCATTAAGCTGGTTCATACTGATATCCAGTTTCTTTGCAAGCTCATTAAAGGTCAGATTTCCTCCAACATCACGGATTTGTTTCAACACGTACCTGAAACCAACTACCATGCTTTTACCTCCTGATCAGATGCCTGATAAAAGGGGAAAGTCCTTTTTCCATACAAGATAACCGACCAGGGAAAGTATCCCAAGGAATATTCCAGGCCTCATATCATCCACAGGAGTCCAGTTCCCGAGGTCTTCACTCATCAACATATAAGCACTTATCCCACTTGCAATCATTGTCAAAAGGAAGACCGTGCAGAATATCAGGGACATTATGATCCCCATATAAACATATGCAACTCCTTCATTTACCCCGGAGTTCAATTCCCTGAACCCAAAAAGGAAAATTATGCCAATTAACAACAGAACCAAACCTCCAATGATTCCGGAACCGACGATCAGCGGATCCTCCATCCCAATATCAATGCCTGAGCCGGCAATGACCTGAACAATACCAAAAAGCAAGTAAAGGGTGCCCATTAAAAGAGCAAACCTTTTCCTGCCTGAATGTTTATTTACCATGAACAAACCTCCTTATAATCCCAAAAAGCCACCTGTCCTGTAAATTATGAAAGCAAGGACCCAGGCGACCACAGTACCATACAGTATTGAAAAGCCAGTCCATTTCCAGGAACCGGTCTCCTTCTTAATAACACCAACTACCGCTATACACGGAACATAAAGCAGTGTGAATACCATGAGTCCAAGGGCAACCACCGGATCAAAGACCGGATCTGCAAGCAGGGCTGCAGAAAGGGTCGACTCATCCTCACCGGCACCATAAAGCACACCAAGTGAACCCAATACTATTTCCTTTGCAACGAATCCGAAGATCAATGCGACCGCTATCTTCCAGTCAAAGCCCAATGGTTCCACCAGCGGTTCCAGCAGGTGGCCGATCATACCCACTAAACTCTGTTCACTTCCATATTCAACTCCAAATGGAAGACTTGCCAGCAGCCATACCAGGAACACACCACCGAGAATGATCGTCCCCGCCTTTTTCAGGTAAAGATAACCTTTGTCCCACATGTGCATTGCACCCATTTTTACTGACGGAAGCCTGTATGGCGGAAGTTCCATAATAAAAGGAGAAGGGGATCCTTTTAGCAGGGTTGTCCTGAATAATTTAGCTGAAACTACTGCAAGTACAATACCCAGTACATAAAGGCCGAAAATGACCGAACCTGCCTGCCTTCCAAAGAAAGTTCCGGCAAGAAGGATATAGACCGGCAATCTGGCACCGCATGACATGAAGGGGGTCACAAGTATTGTAATCAGTCGGTCTTTGTCATCTTCGATTGTCCTCGTCCCCATAATGGCAGGGACATTGCAGCCGAATCCCATCAGGAGAGGTATGAAAGACTTTCCCTGTAATCCGACGGAATACATCAGACGGTCCATTATGAAAGCTGCTCTTGCCATATATCCACTGTCTTCGAGAAGTGACAGGAGGAAGAACAGGATGAATATGTTGGGAACAAAGACAAGAACGGATCCAACGCCTGAGATAATGCCGTCACCCAGAAGTGAAGCAAGCCAAGGAGTTGAAATATTACTGGATACTGCACCTGCCAGCCAGCCGAAGAATATGTCGATCATGTCCATGAAAGGGGTTGCAAACGAGAAGGTTACTTCAAATGCACCCCACATCAGGGCAAGGAATATGGGAATTCCAAGATATTTGTTGGTCACGACCCTGTCTACAAGATCAGAACCACTCATTTCCCTTACACATTTCCTGCAAACCTGCGGAAGAATGGCATTGATGGATTCATAGCGTTTATCAGCCATAGTAGCTTCATATTCTTCCAGGTCCACAGATGAAAGCAGGGAACGTACATCTGAAACAACAGACGAATCCCCTATTTTTGTGAGTACGTTCTCATCCCCTTCCAGAAGTTTGACACTAAGCCATCTCATCGGATACTCAGAAACCAGTTCACTGTCTTTGCTAAGGATGTGTTCCATACGACAGATGTCGTTTTCTACCTCAGGACCGTAACCTACCTCATGTTCATGATGGGTTCCTTTTTCGGCTTCCCTGACTACTTCATCCAGTAGATCGTCGATGCCCTGACCCTTTTTAGCAGATGTCCTGATCACAGGTATCTCAAGGAATTCGCTCATCCTTTCAATATCAATGAAATCTCCTCTTGCATCTGCAAGGTCGGACATGTTCAATGCTATGACAACTCTTGCACCAAGCTCCATCAGCTGGGTTGTAAGATAGAGGTTCCTTTCAAGATTTGTTGCATCCACTACCTGAACAACCACATCAGGGTGCTCTTCTACCACATAATCCCTTGCTACGATCTCATCCATAGAGTATGCTGTCAGGCTATATGTTCCGGGAAGGTCCACGATCTCAAGATCATGCCCTCTGTGATTCCTGGAACCTGTTTTCTTTTCCACAGTAACTCCGGCCCAGTTTCCAACCTTTTGCCTTGAACCCGTGATAGAGTTGAATACCGTTGTTTTCCCAACATTGGGATTTCCTGTCAAAGCAACAGTTATTTTCTTAGAATCCATATTTTTCAACCTTCTAAGGGTTCAGGCATTACCATTATTTTCATACTCATACCCCTGCCTAATGCATATCGAATTCCATTGACAGTTACAATCAGAGATCCACGATCGAATTTTATCATTTTTACTGAAGCGTTCTCAGTGAATCCCATTTCCACAAGTCTCCTGAGAAGTCCCCTCCCTGCACGCAATTCGCAAACCCTGGCACTATCGCCTTCAGAAAGCATAGCAAGTGGAAGAATCTGACTCAAAGCTGACCCTCCAGAGGAACCACTACCACCATCTCAGACTCATTTTTTCTGAGGGAAAGGTTGTAGCCTTTTACTTTCAGCTCAACAGGATCACCAAGGGGTGCTCTTTTTATTACCTCTATTTCCACACCGGGGAGCATTCCAAGTTCAAGGAGCCTCCTTCGAGCTGTTCCTTTTCCTTTTACCTGTATCACTTTCACCCGGGTCCCGGGATCCACATCTTTCAATAATTTGTCAGTCATTACAATACCCTCATATATTTTGGTTATCCGAATGTTTTATGCGACATACAGTATATTGTGAGGATATAAAGATTTCGGATACCCTAACAAAATAAGACTTTATGAAAAAATCCGCATATATAAAACATATTAAGAGAAACAGAAATCAGATGATAAACAGATCACGATCATCTTAAAAACAAAAATATAATAGTAATATAAAGCAGAGTAGATGGCAATTCATGACAGATAATATCATACTCAGGATAAACCAGCACCCATGCAGGATCGTCCTTGCAATAACCGGCGGAGGA
>JBNJIC010000030.1:0-19310 GCA_051749005.1 Halobacteriota archaeon
GAATCGATAATGATCCTGTCATCCTCTTTGTGGAAAACCCCATATGAACAGTTATCGATACAACGCATACAGTGCATGCACTGCTCACGGTCGATGCTTACCTTATACTTTAACGGTACACTTCCAAGGCTCATGCGTCGATCCTCCCGATGACAGGTTCTCCTGCCCGTGGCATGTGGATGTTCTGAACTTCAGGGTCCATCACGCGTATGGCAGCTTCCTCACTTGAGATGTATAGTTTGTTTCCGTTCTCTCCGATGACCAGCGGTCTGAGCTTGATCCTGTCTGTAAATCCTACTATTCCTTCATGTGTGGCCACTACTATTGCGAACGGTCCGTTCATGAGGGCTGACCCGTAGGTCAGGCGGATGGCATGGTTTAGCTCCTGCTCCTTTTCCGGCATGCTGTCGATCTCATCCCAGAATGGTGGTGCAAGTGCCTTTACCACAATGTCCTCCGGGAGTCTGTGCCTTCTGCCCAACAGATCGAATAAGTATGCTACGACCTCAGTGTCGGTGAACATGCTGCAGGTATATCCATGGCTTTCCACATAACGTCTGTTGGTGCCGTATGAGGTGATCTCTCCGTTGTGAACTACTGCCCAGTCAAGAAGATTGAACGGGTGTGCTCCCCCCCACCATCCCGGTGTGTTTGTTGGGTAACGATTGTGTGCAATCCAGATGTAACCTTTGTAGTCCTCAATACGGTAGAAGTTGGCAACATCCTCTGGCCAGCCGGCAGCTTTGAAAACTCCCATGTTCTTACCGGATGAGAATATCAAGGCACCCTGGATATTGGAATTTGTTTCCATTACAACGTGCTTGATGACATCATCTTCAGGAGTTGTACTTCCTGCCATCAGGTCACTGTAAGGTTTAAAGAAATATCTCCAGGGGATGTGGGTTCTTTTGAGATTTTCCTGTTCGTATGTCGGAATGGCTTCCTGATGCACGATACGTCCCCATTTCTGGAGCATATGGTCAACCTCGGACTTTGGTTCCACAAGGTTGTCAAAGAAGACGTGGATGGCATAGCAGTCCTGGTAATCAGGGTATATGCCGTATGCTGCATAACCTGCACCTTCGCCACTTCCTCTTTCATTCATAAGGCTTAGTGCATCGCGAATACTGGATCCATCCATTAGTGCCCTTTTCCTGTCGATCACACCTATTATTCCACACATTTTCATCACCTAATTAAATTCGTATAATCAGCATTTTTTCAGGGCGGAGGGTGTAAGGGTAAAGACCCTTACAATATGCTAAGGTACGTGTCAAGTTCCCATTGGTGTACACGTGCCTTGTAGTTGTCCCACTCCGCAGTCTTTGCAGCGAGGTAATTCTCAAATACATGATCTCCGAGAGCATCTCTCACGAAATTGCTCTTCTTCATCTTATCGATAGCTTCCTTCAGGTTTCCTGGGAGTGAATCAATATTCATATCTTCTCTTTCCTGTTCATTAAGTTCGAATATGTTCATGCTAACTGACTCTCCAGGGTCGATCTTGTTCCTGATTCCGTCAAGACCTGCTTCAAGCATAACTGCAAATGCCAGGTATGGGTTACATGAGGGGTCAGGGCATCTGAGTTCCACACGGGTCCCCATGCCTCTAGTGGCTGGAATGCGGATAAGTGAACTCCTGTTGCTATCGGACCATGTGATGTAGATCGGTGCCTCATATCCGGGTACGAGACGTTTGTAAGAGTTAACTACCGGGTTAGTGATGGCTGCAAACTCACTTATGTGGTCAAGCAGGCCACCGATGTAGTATCTTGCGTTGTCAGAAAGTCCGTTCTCGGCATCCGGGTCATAGAATGCGTTCTTACCGTCCTCTGTCATCAGGGACTGGTTTGCGTGCATACCGGAACCGTTCTCACCGAATATCGGCTTTGGCATGAATGTTGCATAATATCCTTTGTGGTATGCAATGGACTTGGTAACATATTTGAAGGTCACAACATTATCTGCTGTTGTAAGGACGTCTCCGAACCTGAAGTCGATCTCATGCTGTGAGGGTGCGACTTCATGATGGGATGCTTCCAGTTTGAATCCCATGTGTTCCAGTGCATAGTCGATCTCCCTTCGGACGTCCTGTGCCCTGTCCAGCGGCGCAAAGTCAAAGTATCCGCCATAATCGGTCATTTGGGTGGTTGCATTTCCGTTCTCATCCAGTTTGAAAAGGAAAAATTCCAGTTCAGGCCCCACGTTCATGGTGAATCCCATATCCTTTGCACTCCGGATCGCTTGCTTAAGTATGTATCTTGGATCTCCTTCGAAAGGTGTTCCGTCCGGCAGTTTGACATCACCTATAATACGTGCTACTGCACCTTCTGATGGTCTCCATGGGAGCACATTGAAGGTTGCCGGGTCAGGCATGAGCATCATGTCTGATTCTTCGATCCTTGTAAATCCCTCGATTGAGGAACCATCGAACATAACACCATCATTGAATGCATCTTCAAGGTTCTCTGAAGGGATTGCCCAGCTCTTGATCATTCCCAATGTGTCAGTGAACTGTGTCCTGATGAACTTCACGTCACATTCGGTAACTGCTTCCAGTACTTCTTCCTTGGTCTGTATCTTTTTTTCAGAGTTTGTCATATCTGCACTTCCTTCGGGGAATACAGAAACCTCATTCCGTTTAATACTATTTATATATTGCTGTTGAATTGTTATCTTATACAAATATTTTTGCTGAATAGCTTCTTTTTGATGCCAGTCATGTAGTTGACAGGCACTTCGGACATGCGGTATATCCCCCACCTATTTGTCTTTATATTATGCCTTTTGACACTCTTTTACTACTTCTGTTGAGCTAGTTTGTTACATCTAGTACAAGAGTATATAAAAGTTATAAATGTCCTTAAATATAACAATTGCTCTACATGGTTTCCACCAAAGCGCGCAATAGCATAATTTATAATGTATGAGCAGTTAAATCCCATTGATGTCTCTCAGAAATAAACAGGATCTGATTTCCCTTATGGATAGGGCCGGTTCCGGAATTTTGAAATGCATGCATTGCGGTGTGTGCAGCGGTAGCTGTCCTTCGGGAAGGCATACAAGCCTGAATGTCAGGAGGCTCTTGAAGAAAGCACGTAATGACGCCGGGGTACTTTCTGATGACTCCCTCTGGATGTGCACCACCTGCTACAATTGCCAGGAAAGGTGTCCGAGGGGTATAGGCATTGTTGATGCTATATTCGAGATGCGTGCGCTTGCTGTGAGGGAAGGCATCATCTACCCTGAACACCGAAAGGTCGGCGAGCTGCTTTTGGAACATGGGCATGCTGTTCCTATCGATGAAGAGAACATGGCAAAGAGGAAAGCTCTGGGACTTGATCCGCTGCCACCCACAGTTCACAGCTTCCCTGAAGGACTGGCAGAGGTAAAGAAATTGATGGCATCATGCAGATTCGATGAGCTGATGTCCGAAAAATGATGTTTTTGTTGCGGGAGAATCATATATGGCAAATTTATCACTTTTTCTGGGATGTGTGATCCCTAACCGTTATCCGGGTATTGAAAAGAGCACGAGACTCTGCCTTGAGAGGCTGGGTGTTGATTGTGTTGACCTGGAAGGTGCATCATGCTGTCCTGCTCCTGGCGTACTTCGCTCTTTTGACAAGGCTACCTGGCTCGCCCTGGCCGTTAGGAACATCGCATTATCCGAAGAGCTGGATCGCGACCTGCTGACCATCTGTAATGGCTGCTACGGCTCACTTGCCGATGCAAATTATGAAGTCAAAGAAAACGAGCAGCTCAAAAAGGATGTGAACTCCCATCTTGAAAAGATCGGAAGAAGTATCAAAGGCGACCACGAGGTCCGTCACATCATCGAGTTCCTGCACAGGGACATCGGTCCGGAGAAGATCCGCGATATTGTTATACATCCGCTGGAGCTGAAGGTTGCAGTGCACTATGGATGCCACCTTTTAAAGCCATCTAAAGGACGTGTAGGTTCAAGCGTTGAAAGACCGGTTTTCTTTGATGAGCTGGTGGAAGCAACAGGTGCGGAAAGTGTGGAATATCCTGATAAGATGGAATGCTGTGGTGCCGGTGGAGGTGTGCGTTCCGCATTACCGGACGAAGCACTCGCTCTTACAGGTCACAAATTGTCCATGATCGAATCTGCAGGGGTTGACTGCATAGTGAATGCATGTCCCTTCTGTCACATGCAACTGGATGTCGGACAGGTGGATCTTAATGAGAAGAACGGAACTTCTTTCAATATTCCTGTGCTCCATTACACACAATTTTTGGGACTGGCTCTTGGTTTTTCAGTTGAGGAACTGGGTATCGACCTGAATGCAGTGGTGAATACTGATTTTCTTATGAAGGTTCTGTCAGAATAAAGGTCTTCTATTTCAGAGAAGAAAGGATGATCGAAAAAGAGGCATGAATCATTTCTTTTCTTTTCAATATTTATCAGCAACATTTCCCTGCCATTCGGTTATCTCCCGAATAACAGCAGCCCAATTAATATCGTTATGACTGCAACGATCATTATGATGGCAATAATTCTGTCTGGAGAATTATTTTTGTTCATGAAGTGGAATTGATCTGACAGTATATGTAAATTTCTTAAAAGTTACTGCTTTTTACAAAAGAATTTGCTTTACTATCAAATAGCTTTATAGAATTTTGCTGCTTTTATGATCTCTTTGACTCAGGATCAAGATAAAGGTGTAAATAATCAGTCAGTAAAAAAAGAGAAAAAAGAAAACTGGTTTGTTTAAACCAGTTTGTTGATTGGGTGGTTCTCATCCATGATCTCAAGACCGAGCTCTTTTGCGGTCTCAGCAAGGATGATGTCTACCATTGCGGTTGCTGGATAAACTGTGTCAGTGTTCTCGATAGGACCGAACAGCTGGAAATTGGAACCGAGTGTCTGTGGGACAAGGTTTGTTCCGATATCTGATGGCATGTATACTGCCTTGCGCTGTTCCTTTGTCTCGAACTGTTTTTTGTATTCCTTCATCCAGTCCCATGCGGATGCAAGGTTGTGGTATCCACCGCCAACAGGGAGACCGAAGTGTCCCTTTACAGCGATTACTGCTCTCATGGATGCGCCTGCACCTGCTCCGAGTGGAGTTGCAGCAACATCTACGAGTGGCTTTGTGATCCCACAGTCCTTTGCGATATCAAGCATACCCATGCTCTGACCCGGACCGCCGGACTCAAGGACTTCAAGCTTTCCTTTGACTGTTGGATCTGTTGCGTTGAAAGCAAGGACGATTGAAGCATCGATGTCACTATTTCTGATAGCATCTATCTCATCTTCGTGGATACTGCCGTTGATGGAGTTGTAGATTGCCCTGTCTGCTACGCCGATCTCGGTTACGTATTCTGCTGCTGCAGCACGTACGTCACCTGCGGATGAGTCAATAAGGAATGGTGTTGTGTCATCCTCTGCAATGAACCAGTCGATGTACTTCTTGATTGCCTGTGGCGTTTCACCGACGATCTGGTTTACACAAGGGTTACCTGTCACGTCTGCCATCTCAAGCATGTGGTTCCAGAGATTGTCTGCTGCTTCCTTGTCAAAAATTCCTTCATCTTCATCGGTTACGATGTTGTGCCTGTTGTAGAACATTGAACCGATAAGGATTGTTGGGTACTGGCCAGGCTGACCGCCGAACTTGACGCCACCAACCTCAAATACTTCCTGTTTCTTGTCAAATTTGAACATGTTATTACCTCTTATCAGATGAGTATCGGGGACAATGAAATGTAGATGAGGAACATCAATATACCTGCAACTGCACCATATATGATACCTATATCCCTTCCTACTTTCTTTCCGATCCTCTGTGCGATCTCACTGTTTACGAATTCGATCTTCTCGTCGATCTCATTGAGTTTCTCCAGAACCTCGCTGAAATCATCAGGGTCTGTTACAACACTTGGTGTTGTATTCTTTCCGTCGCTCATATTACACCACCTACCTGCCAGATGATCAATGGGAGTACAAGTACCATCAGCACTGCAAATGCGAAACCGACAATGAAACCGGTTGCTGCTGTGGCATTAACTCCGGAGTCGAGTTTCTGGTTCCTTGCGATAAGCTGGGCTCTGTATCGAATTCTTTCGACAACACTTTCAATGGCACCCATTTGTGGGGTAATCACCATTGGGACTCCCTGTCCGGATTCTATTTCTTCTGCCATGTCAATTACCTCCCGAATAACAATAGGCCAAGTAGTGACAGCGTGATTGCAAGACCGATCATGATACCTTCGACCTTGCCTGCGTGTACACCTGAGTGGAACTTGTTCCAGTTTCCGGCAATGACCATTTCCCTGTCTATATCAAGGATCCTGTGCCTGACTGTAGCGAGCTCTGCTGCCATTGGCTTAAGTCCGCCGACCTCTTCTTCCTCTTCGCCGGCACCTTCGCCGACCTCGACGACCATTGGGTCAGCATCAAAGGCTCCTGGGTCTTTTGCTGCGAGTTCCTTGATCTTTGCCACGATCTGTCCCATGTCTTCAGTACCGATCATGTCTACAGGCTCGATCTGCTGCTGGAACCTCTCGACCGCTTCTTCGGTAAGGTTCTCAACATATGGAATCGCACCGCTTGCTCCGACAATACGGTTGTCGCTGACACCGTTCTTGTGGAACATTAGGAATGCTTCACCGGTAATGTGTCCCTTTACTTCAGAACCTGTTACGAGCAGGTATCTGATGTTAGGGTTTGAGATGATCTGCGCAACTACTTTTTCCAGACCAAGGTTCTCTGTTTTACATGGACCTGTGATTGCAGCTCCTGCTTCTAACTGAGGTCCTCCTGGCAGGTGTGATCCAAGGGTGATGACTGCGACGCAGTTCTTTACGTCACCTAATTCAAATTCACCTTTCAGGGTTGGCCAGCCATCTGCTGGTTCTCTTTTATCTGCCATATTAGAGTCCTCCGATCAGACCGAGTATGTAAAGTGTTAGTGCGACCATACCTGAGAATACGAGACCGACAACAACTCCGTAGAAAGTGTTTCCGTAGAAACCTGCTTTGATTGATGTATTTTCCCTTCCCGGGTATGAGTTCAACAGCTTCCTGTCAGGTGCGAGTGAATTGATAAGATCATCAGCGACCTTGTCAAGCTCACCGATCTGTTCCATGATAGGGTCCATTGAGTAGCAGATTATGTCTTCACGCTCTTCTGCCAGGACTGATGTCAGTGGGTCCAGTACAAGATGTGCTTCTGGTGCAATGTGTACCATGCTCATTCTAATTCCTCCTCGGTTGGCAGGAGACCTGTTCCAATTACTTTGTATGCGTCCCTGTTAACAAACTCAACATATTTCCTGAATGCAACATACCATATCACGATTCCAATCACAATGCTTGGAATTGCTGATGCACCGGTTGCTACGGTTGCAACGATACCTGCAATGATCATTGCGATAGCACCCTTCTCAACAGCTGTTGTGAGTGTTCTGTCCTGCTTTTCGTCAGGACCAAGATTTGCATTGAATGGGTGGAGAATACCCATACCGCCTGCGATGAAGATCACAGCGATGTATCCTGTTGCTACGACGGTTTCCAGTACAGCATCGAACATGAATGTTCCTGTCATTGCGACACTGAGTCCGATAATGGTGAGTGCACCTGCACCTGCTATCTCTGTCATGGACTGCTCCATGATAGGGATTCCCATTCCAAGGACCTTGTTAGCGAGTACACCGATGACAAGTCCGATAATAGCTGCTGCAACGAATGCGACGATAGGACCGGCAATGCCTCCAACGGCAAGTCCGAACAAGGATGCGACGACTCCCATACCAAGTGCCATCATACCAATGGATGGTACACCGGTACCAAGACCGTAGCTTGCTACTCGCCTTACTGCTGCTGCTCCCCATACGATCGCACAGATGGCGCCAAGAGCACCAATGAATGCGAATGCAGGACTTACATACTGTGATAGGAAATGTCCTGCGTATGCGGCGATAAGCCCGCCTGCAGCTCCGACAGCGATAAGATTATTCTGTGAAATTCCGCCTGTGGCTTCTCCACCAGCTCCTCCTGCTGACATATTAGAGACCTCCGATTGCCATTACTCCGACAAATGCACACATCAATGTTGCTACAAAGGACGCGACTACTGCCTTTGGCCATTTCTTGAACTTGGGGTCGTGGAATCCTTCGATGGTTCCTCCAATGTTGTATGAAGGGATAACCGCATTCACGAAGAATATGCCTACTGCGAAAATACTTGCAAGTGCTACAAGGTCACTCTGGATCAGACCGGTGCTAGTGTTCATAAGTGAGTAGTATATGATAGCACCACCGGTACCTCCGAGGCCTCCACCGATGACTCCGCTTACGTATGAGACGGTTGGAAGTCCGTGTCCCTCTGTACCCTGGGATACATATATGTCCTGTCTGTCCTTTGTGATCGGGTCATAGTCTACCTTTGCGGATGCAGGTGGTACACCAACCCCATAAACGTATACCAATGCACCCATTATCATTGTTACTGCGACCATGATCATTGCACCGACAGTGCCTGATGCAACTACAAGTGCAAAACTGTCGCTTACGTTCATAACTGCTCCTGCGGCTACAAGTCCGGTAAGACCTGCTCCTGCAGCCAGCTGTACAGTACCGGTACCAATACCAGTTGCCTGTGCCATGGCTGCAGGTGCTCCACCTACAGGTACAAAGTGAACACTCCATGAGATCAGCATTCCGCCGAGAGTGATCATAACTATATATATTATATTTTCTGCGAGAATTCCTGCTATATCGATCATGCAGCTACCTCCTCGTCTTCCTTGTAAGGTCCGTATGCCTCACGTGCTGCTACTTCGATCCTTCTGTTCCAGATGATCATAAGTAATACAAGAATAGCTCCTGCAACAACTGAAAGCCATCCCATTGTGATGCTTATTGCAGGGTCAAAAACAGCTGTTATCCAACCGCTTAAGAAAACGGTCATTCCGAATGCGAGACCGGTTACAGGTCCGCCGAACTTTGCACAGAACCATGAGTTGTCGATACCATTACGAAGTCCTGCTTCTCCTTTCCTTACGATATTACCGGAGTTTGCAGCGTTAAGACCTGATCCGAATTCGACGCTCTGGAATTCACGTTCTGCACCATAGTGAACATCACCTGTTGATGAGCCGATAGCTCCGACAGCGATACCCCAAATGAATGCGATGAGCACAAGCGGGAAAGGATGTCCGAGAACAGCTACCATAATGTATGATACAACAAGGATACAGAATGTTGTAATGTATGCATATCCCATGATCACGGGCGTGTGTGATCTGAGGATATCAAGATAGATTGGTTGTTTGAAACGCTTCTGACTTGCAGTACGTCCCATGTATGACGTAATAGCGTATGTTCCATGTACTGCTGTAGCAATGAGTGCACCAACAGCGAGAGCAAAGACTACTGACAGACCAGCGGTCATCAATACAGATGCCACGGTTCCGCCAATTGCACAGATCAATGCATTCGATGGTGGTTCACCGGAAATTGCTTTGTTATAGATCCTGTGTGGGTACATCATCTGGGGTGCAAGTTGCACTTGTGAGTTAGGGTTACTCTGGGATCCTACATCTGATTCAAGATCCTCAGTTGTGCCGGCAACTGTTGCGGCAGCACCCATAAGTGCTAAAACACCCATGCCCATGAGTGGTTCCATTTATTTATCCTCCTTATAGTTCTAAGTCGATAAGTGCGAAAGTAATGCACTTCCTTCGATAATTCAGCCATATTGCTTATGAATATGGCATAGACTAACGTAAGATGGTGTGGATTATATGAAATACTTCATAAAGCTTTCGGAACCTTTCTTCATATTTCTAAAAAAAAGATGGTAACAGTAGGTACTTTCATTCCCTTCTGTCAAATCTCATTATATAAATGTCAGGTCTTGGTTGTTTCCCTGTTCCTCTTCCAAAGTCCATGTAGCAGCTGTTACAAAGCATGCGCGCATTTATCGAAGCGACCTCTGCAGTGCCCGGGATCAGGCGTGCAAAAAGAAAAGATGGTTCAATATCAAGTGATTTCACTGTGTCAGTCAGATACTTGAGTATATGCTCCTCGAATATTTCCAGATCATCCAGTTGCAGTCCTCTGGTGTTGATAGTGGCGCCACTGCATCCACATGGTAGTGCAAAGGCATCCATTTCTATCAGGAACACAGGGACTCCTAAAAGTTCCCTCAGGTTGTTCTCTAGGGACATGCGCGCTTTCAGCAGTTCTTGTGTCATGCTCATTTTCTATCTCCTAATTGTCTCAGTGGGATCTTGAGGATGTCATCTCCGCTTCCGGAATATGTATATATGACTTTTTCAGCAAGTCTTTTGCAGTAGCCACATTTGTGGCACACCTTATCACATTTCTTCCATTGCTCAATGGCACCGTCCAGTTCACTGTTTGGGATATAGAAAGTATCCTTCAGGTCCTTTATGCTATCCAGCAGGTCCATGAGGTTTCCATCATATCTCTCATTAGCGTATGCTTCGACATTGTTGAGGATCCAGCTAACGAAATGAGTACGTCCTCCTATCTTGAAAGTATCAGTTATATATTTGTACTCTTTCAGATCCTCAGGTCTGATCCAGGGTGATTTTATTATCTGCTGCGGGTCCTTTATTCTCAGGGAAAGGCACTTGTAGTAATAGTAATCGTCAAGGACGTTCGGTTTAGGCCCTGGTCCGTTGGCATGTGAAAAGAAATTGAAGTGTGCGTACCTGAAAGGACACTGGTAGAGGCATGCTTCATTGACAAGCAGCTTGAGTTTGCAGGAGACTGTGTCCTTTATAGCTTCCAGCTTGTCAAAATGCCTGTTCACTGCAGGATCCACAACTATGGTGGTAGCTCCCAGTTGCTCATAGAACTCTGCCTTTTGCGGAGTGTCCACAAAAGAGAGTACTGAGACCACCACATCTATATCATAATCCTTTGCCAGCATCTCCACGAGGAACGGGTCAGCAACAGTTATGGAATCGATCCCAATGCTGTTCAGCTTGTTGAAATACCAGTCAATGGCGCGGTAACCTTCCGGCGTGAGCTGCTGTCCTCCCATACAGGAACTGTTCAGCACAATCTCCATCTTCACGCCTTTTGAATGTGCATACTCGGTCTGCTCTGCTATCTCGTCGAGCTTCGGGGCACTCAGGTTTGTCCTTCCGGTTCCGATATAGTCAGGTGAGCCTGCCTTGTAGACCGCGTAAATATTATCAGAATTATTTAAAAGGTCCTCAAGTCCTTCAAAATGACCGACATGTGGTACATAAAGCTTCATTGGAACTTTCTTACCAGTTGACTTTAGATAAGGATTTTGGTTTGTTCGTGTCGGACCAAAATAGTTATTTAACTCTGTTTTCGTTCTTATGAATATGATGATAGGCGCGTCTTCCTTTGCAGGTGAACTAAGGGAACTGGATGATCATGTACAGTCAGTTGAACTTTATATGCCCAAACTTGGGGTATATGATGGTTCAAAACTTCAGAAGGACAGGCTCAAAAATATCCTGGATGAACTTTCAACATGCGATCTTCAGACATCTATGCATGCACATTATTTTGCGGATGTCCACACGTACCCTAAAGAACTTGTCGTTGATACTGCTTCAATGAACGAAATGCATTTTTCCCTCATGGAGGAATGCATAGAAATTGCAGGAAAACTTGGAACAAAAGCAGTTGTAATTCATCCCGGAAGGGTCGGGGATGACAGGGAAGCCTCTCTGAAGAGGATGATATCCAATCTTAAGCGACTTGCTGCATTTGCATCCGAGAATAACGTAATGGTCGGTCTTGAGAACAAGGAAGCTACTGACCCCGGAAACCTCTGCTGTGAAGCTGAAGAGCTGTTAAGGGTTGTTAATGCAGTGGATTCCCCTAATCTGGGGGTCACTTTTGATGTAGGTCATGCAAATCTTACATGTGAGGGTGATCCTGAAAGACTGGGTGATTTTGTAAAGACGATCTCTGATTACGTGGTTCATGTTCACCTGCATGATAACTATGGTTGCTGGACTTCCAATTATGACGGTGACGAGCACATGGCTCCTGGAAATGGGAACATCGATTATTCTGTCCTTAAAGGACTCAAAGATTACAAGGGGATATACAATCTGGAAGTGTTCTCCATGGAAGATGTCCTTTCCGGGAAAAAAGTGATTGGTAAATATGTGACTCCTTAAGTTCGTAATTTTCTGAGTTTGCGTATAGGACGTTTCTTTAATATCACTGGTAAATTCGGTGTTTCAGTAGGTGGTCTTGTAAAAGGGGGGTACCACAAGAACAAGCGTATCGGATATCTGAAGAACTTTCTGTGTGACGGATCCCATGATCTTCTTGATACCTGTATGCCCACTGGTGCCGATGATGATCCTGTCAACTTTATGCATCCTGGCGGTTTCTACTATCTTTTCCGGTGCATTCCCGTCCACTATCTCTGCGTGAATTTTTGATTCTTCACATCCCATTGTGATCAGTTTTTCCCTGATAGAACTGATAACCTGTTCAGCACCTGTCTCACGCCATGTCTTCCTTCCAAGTCCCTTGTCCTCCACAACATGGACTATTACTATTTCTGCACTGTGTTTCCTTGCGATTCTGCCTGCAACCATTGCAGCATTCTCTGAATAAGTGGAACCGTCTGTTGGTAGTAATAGTTTCATATAAGTTCGGGTTAGGCTTAAATGTATAAAAGTTATTGGAATTTGTATTGTTTGTATTTGCCTGGTTGCAATACTTTCATGTTTTTTTCATGGAGGGGATATAATGAACAAGTATGAGAAGTTCAGGAAACTGGAAAATAAGAGTTATTCGGATGTGACACGCTTTTTGAAAAAGACCACTCATCTTACTGCACGTGAATGGATAATTGCCCGCTTGTGTGCAGATTTCAAGAACCTTTCTAACCGCTCTGAGATGACCTGGATCGGTGAGAACCTGCCTGATCTGGTCCCGTTTGTAGATGAACCGTACACTAGACAGGAAGTCTCTAATGCCCATGCTGCTTTCAAGCATAAGGTACAGCGGAGCGGGACTACTTTCTTCTATGCCTATTATGCCGGTCTTATAAATAAAGAAGAGATGATACAGATGATCCATGGCATTGTGGATGACCTCGAAAAACTGATCGAGACCGAGAATGGGGAAGTCACGGATGAGCACCTGACCGATGTCCAGATGATAGTTGCGGATGCAATGCACAGGATAAATGAGTCCCTTGATCTGGATTGAGCTACTGTTTTATCCTTTTTATATCAGTTATTAATTTAACTAACATATATTATTTAAAACAATCATTATTTATGTTATGGGGTTTTCTAAGGTTTGTGTTACAAAGCTCCCATCGTACTTTCTTTCCAACTGATTTCCAGCCGATTCCTCTATGATGGGGGCTCCTCCTTTTATTCTTACATATTTTCCATTTACTGATATGCCTTTGATACTGCATTTTCCGTCATCATTTATCATTTCAAGTAATATAAATTATCTAAAAACATTATTATATATAGTATGATGCTTTACTATGGGTAGTTCTATGTGTTGTCTTCCAAATGCTCCCGTCGAACTTCCTTTAGTTCTGATTCCAATCCATTTTCATCACCGATGGGAGCAACTTCTTTTCAGAAGGCAGCTTTCTTTTTTTAGTGATACTAATGTTGTATGAAAAAGACGACAATGTATTTATCGAGAGAGATTTTTTACTATATCGATACAATGAGTTTCAGAGATTTTATCGATCATTTAAGGGCAAGCGACAGGCTTGTTGAGGTCACAGATCCGGTCTCGAAGGTATTCGAGGCACCACGGATTGCAAAAAAAAGCAATGGGCCGGTATTATTCCATGATATTGACGGGCAGAAGTCCATCATGAACCTTCTTGGCTCCAGGGATGAGCTTGCTGACATGTTCGGTGTGCCAAAGGATGGTATAATCCAGAGGCTTTCTGAAGTTCGTCCGGACGGAGAAGTAAAGATCGTTGATTCATCTCCTGTGCAGGAGATCATTACTGAGGATGTAGATCTTACTAAACTTCCCTTTATGACACACTTCGAGAAGGACGGCGGACCTTACATTACAGCTGGTATCGTGGTCTCCGAGTATTATGGAATGATGAATGCATCCATCCACCGGCTCATGGTTGCCGGAAAAGACAAACTGGCAGCAAGACTTGTTCCGCCGCGCCACACCTTTGTTCTTCACAAGAAAGCATCAGAGGACAACGAACCTTTGCCGGTGGCGATCGTACTTGGTGCGGATCCTGCCATCACTTTTGCTTCCACTACCCGTGTACCTGCCGGGAAGGAGTTCGAGTATGCAGCAGCCCTTCGCGGTGCTCCTGTGGAGGTTTTTGAATGTGAGAACGGTGTCAGGGTTCCACATGCAGAGATCATTCTTGAAGGTTACATCGACCCCGTTGAAAGAGTGGATGAAGGTCCTTTTGTGGACATAACGGGAACATACGACCTCGTGCGCAAGGAGCCGGTTATCCGTATCACAAAGATCATGCACAGGCGTGATCCTATCTATCACGGAATCCTGCCCGCAGGTCCTGAACATCTTCTCATGATGGGTGTGCCATATGAGCCGAAGATCTATAATGCTGTCTCAGAGGTCACAACAGTAAAGAACGTCGTGCTCACTGAAGGCGGTTGTTGCTACCTGCATGCTGTTGTCCAGATCGAGAAGCAGACCGAAGGTGATGCCAAGAACGCTATAATGGCAGCATTTGCAGCTCACACAAGTCTTAAGCATGTTGTTATCGTTGACGGGGACATTGACATCTTCGACATGCAGGATGTGGAGTTCGCCATCGCAACACGTGTGAAAGGCGACTCTGACATTATGATCATACCGAATGTGCGTGGCAGTTCACTTGACCCTAGGGGTTCACCTGACGGTACTACCACAAAGGTCGGTATCGATGCCACAAAAGTACTTGCAGAAAAAGAGAATTTTGAACGTGCGAAGATGCCGGAATAAGTTTTAAGCTAAGTAAGCTAAGCGGAAATTAACATGTATCTTACAAAAGAAGAAGAGAGCACCCTGGACGGTGAAGGCGGGGAAACCCTGCAAAAGGCAATGGAAATCCTTGTCGCACTCGGTGATATCTATGGAGCTGACAGACTGATACCTGTCAAGAGTGCACAGATCGCAGGAGTTTCCTATAAGACAATAGGGGACGCAGGACTTGAATGGATATCTGATCTTGATGGCAAGGTGAAAGTACCTTCCATCCTGAACCCCGCAGGTATGGACATGCAGCGCTGGAAGGATATGGGAATTGAACCGGGTTTTGCTGAGAAGCAGGTGGAAGTGATTAAGGCATACGAAAGCCTTGGTATCCGTTCAATGTGTACCTGCACACCATATTATCTGGAAGGGTTTTCAGCCACTTATGGCGACCACCTGGCCTGGAGTGAGTCCTCTGCTGTCTCTTACGCAAATTCCGTTATCGGAGCACGCACCAATCGTGAAGGCGGTCCTTCTGCACTTTCAGCGGCACTTGTGGGCAAGACTGCGAACTATGGTTACCATCTTTATGAGAACCGTGTTCCTACGGTTTCCGTGACCGTGGAATGTGAGCTTTCAGGTTCAGATTACGGTGCACTGGGCTATCTTGCAGGAAAAGAGGTTGGTAACAGGGTTCCTATCTTCTACATGGCCTCAACCCCTTCATCTGACAACCTTAAAGGACTGGGTGCGGCAATGGCAGCATCCGGGGCAGTTGCATTGTATCACATTGAGGACATAACCCCTGAAGCACAGAAGGTTGGCTTTGATAACCCTGCCGAAAACATTGTCATTGAACGCAGCCAGATCGATGAGGTCTACGAAGAGGTCATTGGTGGAGATGATGACCTGGGATGTGATATTGCTGCAGTTGGCTGTCCGCATTGTTCTGCAGATGAACTGGAGAACATTGCCAGGCTTCTGGAAAGTAAATCGATAGAAAAGGAACTGTGGGTTTGCACTTCAAGGGAAGTTGCCGAGAAGAATGCAGAACTTGTGAAACAAATAGAGCAGAGCGGGGCAAAAGTGCTCTGTGACACATGTATGGTCGTTTCTCCTGCTACTGAAGGCCATAAATGCATGATGGTAAACTCAGGAAAAGCACTTGCTTATGTTCCGGGAATGTGCAAGGTAGCAGCAAAGATTGGCAGTCTTGAGGAATGTATCAGCAAGGTAGGTGGTGACAATTAAGATCAAATGCCGTACAATTGCAAGGGGTGTTGCAGAAGGCGAAGTGCTCCTTTCAGCCGATGCTCTCTCATTTTTGGGAAACGTTGACCCAAAGACAGGGATCGTTGTTGATCCTTCACATGCCATCTACGGAAAATGCATAAAGGGCAAGGTCCTGGTATTCCCTCACGGAAAAGGATCCACAGTGGGTTCCTATGTGATCTACCAGCTGAAAAAGAACAACGTTGCACCTGCAGCCATGATAAATCTCGATTCCGAGCCAATAGTCGCAGTCGGTGCCATCATATCAGGTATCCCTCTGGTGGACAGGCTGGAAGAGGACCCTTATGAGGTCCTTTCAGATGGTGATCAGGTAAAGGTCGACAGCAGCAACGGATACATCGTGATCCCTGAGAAGTAAATAAAAAGTGTGACATAATGGACAACGATCAGGCAGATCCCGGCCATCCGGACGAAGGGCAGATAGAAGCTTCCATCATGGAACTATATCAAAATATCCATCCTCTTTTCAAAGCCTATGAGGTAGGATATTCAGATGGTGACATATATTTTTATGGAGTTCCATTGGTGGACAGGAGATCGATCCACAATGCTCTCTGGGGAGTGTTTGCAGCAAAAGACTATCGTCTTGAAATAAGGTCCGAACTTGGCGAAGACGTGCTGATCGCTTCCCCGATAAAGCAGGTTCCTGAGCGCATCTGGATCAATGTTGTACTGGCAATAGCTACAGTTTTCACAACAATGTTCGCCGGTGCGGCGATGTTCGGCGTTGATATATTCAACAACCCTGGTGATTTCTGGAAAGGCTTACCCTTTACTCTTGCGATAATGTTCGTACTGGGGTCCCATGAGATGGGTCACTATCTGGCTGCAAAGAAGCATGGTCTTCGGACCTCGCTTCCGTACTTCATTCCTTTCCCCAGCTTTATCGGTACCATGGGTGCCGTGATCAAACACAGGGGCATCATCCCTGATCGAAGGGCACTTTTTGATGTGGCAGTCGCAGGTCCGATAGTAGGTATTGTGGCATCAGTGATCGTGACGTTCATAGGTCTCTCGCTGCCACCCGTTGAGTTCATTGGTGACCCTGGAACTATCATGATAGACATACAGACACCTCTTCTTTTCGATGTGATTTCCTGGTTTATGGGAAGTAGCTCAGAGATGATGCATCCGGTGGCATTTGCCGGATGGGTTGGTATGCTGGTGACGGTATTGAACCTCCTGCCTTCCGGACAACTTGATGGTGGCCACATGATGCGTGCCATGCTGGGTGAGAATGCAAGGAAAGTATCCCTCATTATGCCGGTAGTACTGGGAGGTCTTGCATTGTACGTGATCTATATCATGGGGCAGAACGGTGGAATCTGGCTCTTCTGGTCATTTTTCCTTTTGCTGTTTGCCCTGGCCGGTCATCCAAAACCGTTAAATGATGAAATAATTATTGACAACAGGAGGATGGCACTCGGGATTCTCACTTTTGTATTGGGAATTATGTGTTTCACACTGGTGCCTCTGACTCTTGTCGTAAACTGAGGTCTGATCTATGGATGTTTGTTTCAGGTGGATGCAGAAGAACACTTACAGTCTTGCGGCTCTTCTTCCCCTTGTACCTGACAACATCATTGTGAAAGAACCCCATGACTGTATCATGATATACAGCTTTGCTACAAGACAGAAAGAGTCCGTCTTCTCTGAAGTTGACAACTCTACAACTGATTCCATCTATATTGCAGGAGGTCCCCACCCATCCGGTTCTGTGGAAGATACCCTCGAGCACTTTGATTATGTTGTTATCGGTGAAGGAGAGGAAACACTCCCTGAGCTTGTACGAGCACTTCAAAGCGGCAACATTACTTCTGATGTGAAAGGTATCGCATATCAGATGGATGGGAATGTTGTCTATACCGAAAAACGTGAACCTGTGGACCTTGATAAGTTTCCCTGTTTTGATCCGGAAGGTATTAGGGCTCCCATTGAGATCAGCAGGGGTTGCCCGTGGAGATGTAAATACTGCCAGACTCCCAGGTTATTCGGCAACCGAATGAGGCACAGGAGTATTGATTCTATAGAAAGGTTCGCAAAGCACTACAGTGACTTGCGCTTCACCTCCTCAAATGCCTTTGCTTATGGTGGCAATGGCGTTCACCCGGAATTTGAAATGGTCAAAAAACTTCTTTCAAGGTTGCATTCGATGGAAGATAAGAACATCTATTTTGGCACCTTTCCCTCTGAGGTCCGTCCGGAATTCGTGACCCACGAAGGGCTGGACCTGGTCGATAAATACTGTACCAACAGGACGCTCAGCCTGGGTGCCCAGTCAGGCAGTGACAGGATACTGAAGGAAATGCTCCGTGGTCACACTTCAGAGGATGTTACAGTTGCAGTTGAACGCTGTTTTGAGCACGAGATCGTTCCAGTGGTGGATTTCATATTCGGTTTTCCCGATGAGTCTGAACAAGACCAGCAAACAACACTTGAGCAGATCAAATGGATCTGCAGGAAAGGCGGGAAAGTCAGGGCTCACTACCTTACCCCGTTACCGTCCACTCCGTATGAGAACATTGTTCCGGCACCTATCAGTGATCCTGTTCATAAGGTGCTGGGCAGGATGGCAAGGGACGGCAAGCTCAATGGCAACTGGGACAAATAATTAGTTAAGGATATTCAGCCATTTTTTGATATTCGATTGAGTTCGAACTCGTTTTTGTAGAATACGTAAATTTCGATCTCTTCGCCTTTGTTAAAAGCACGCATCTTTTTGTCATAGACCGATTTGACATGACGGAGCTTGTTCTCCCGGAAGTGTTCCTTTATTTTCCGAAGGAACCTTATCTGCTGATCAAGATATGCTTCCTCGTATGCTTTTGTGTCCGCAGCGATGGCCTTGGCTTCATCTTTCGTGATCTCAGCGTGATAGCATCCGTGCTCGTTAAGTCCGGATATCTGCCTCCAGTCGAGGTTACCCTCATCGTCCGTTTCCCTGTGGAGCATGTACGGGTAGATCCTGCAGATGGTGAACCTCCTGTCATAGATAGTACATCTTTTGTCCTCAAGCATGATACAGCTACCATCTTCCTTTGTTCTCAGTGCATATCCTGAGACATAGAATCGACCTTTCT
>JBNJIC010000031.1:0-18848 GCA_051749005.1 Halobacteriota archaeon
GCTCTGTCCTGATAAAGAACTTGGTTGGCTGGATGTTCTCCCCAAGCTTCAACCTTGAAATTGACTGTCCCTGTTTCAGTTTCTTTATGATCCTTGGATATTTTGTAGCTGCAACAGACAAAGGTACAACTCTTCTTGGCCCAATGCTGATCACATGGTTCATGACCCACACATGACTGTCTCCTCCCATTGCAGAGGTTTCCATCTTGATGGCTTCAACTTTTGTCTGCCAGCCACCAACGATAGCACCAACGTCGGATATCTGCGGAAGTCCGTCGACCGTAAGGGACACGTCTGTACTCGTTCCGCCCACGTCGATGACCACACAACTGGGTTCATTCGAAAGGTAGGATGCCCCTACAAGGCTTGCTGCAGGTCCTGTAAATATTGATTCTATCGGATGCTTCAATGCTTCATGCATTCCTACTATAGAACCATCACATTTTAGCATCATAAGCTTTGCATTTATCCCGCGGCGTTTTACCTCGGAAGCTACTGTATTCATGAACTGGTTGGCTATTGGGAGTAGTTGGGCGTTCAGGAATGCCGTAATTCCCCGGTCGTATGCTCCAAGGGATTGGGAAAGCTCGTGTCCGCAGACAACCGGCATTCCGGTAAGTTCTGTAATCACTTCCTTTACCTTGAGCTCGTGCTCGGGGTTTCTGACGCTGAAATAAGATGAAACGGCAAATGCTGAGACTTTATTCTTAACTGCCTGTACGAACTCTCCTACCGAATCAATATCCAGTGGAGCGACCTCATTACCGCCAGAACTATGTCCGCCATCTACTGAGATGTAATACCTGATCGCTGAATTCTTTGGTGTATCGGTCTTCCCGACAAGGATAAGGCCTACAGGATAACCGGTTTTTTCCAGAATGGTGTTTGTTGCAAGTGTTGTTGATACTGATACTAGTCCTACCTTTTCGAGAATAGACTGGTCAAGGGCATCAAAAGCATTCTGTATGCCTATCAAAAGGTCAGGGTATGTTGTCCTTGCTTTTGTAGAGTCAACGATCTTTCCGTCCGCGTCGTTTATGAGAACGGCGTCGGTATAAGTTCCTCCTGCATCAATGCCAAGACTGTATTTCATTATATAATCCCTTCATTATGAATTTATATTATATTATATTATATTAGATTCCTGCAATCAGTTTAAAAGCAGCATATCATATTACCTAAAAATGCGATTTTGCCAGTACCACAAAAAAGTAGCACTATTTGCTGATCAACATTATAATCGTTATTCAGCAAATTAGGATTAGTTCCTGATATATGAACATTCGGATTTTGTTGTGAAGTTTAAGAAGTTCAATAATAATGCGGAGTTCTCAATGATCTCTGGACACAGCCTGCCAGTTGTTGTCCTGCTGATTCTTTGTTGATACTCCTGCAGGCTGTGTTCATTCTTATTTTATCTCTTTTGTCCTCAGACATCTTTCTTTGGTGTGCCGATGCCTACGAAGACAAGCTTTGTCTCAAGCGGGAGGCTATCACCATGCATTGTTATGTCATTCCTTGTTACTTCTATACGTACATCTTCAGCATCCAGTCCGGCCTCTTTCATATAACCAAGGACAAGCTCTCTTCCCAGTATGTCTGCGTATTCAAGGGCTTCCGGATGTGTCTGGAAGACCTTACGCTGGCCCATGGCGAATACGATATTACTTATCCTTGATTTCTTCCTGACGTTCTTGATCAGAATTTCGATCCTCTTGATGCCTTTTCCTACAAGTGCTCCTGCTGCATTGCCTACTTCGGAGTGTTCCGGAAGGATAACATCCGCATCTATGAGCTTCCTTACATCTTCTACATAGGCACTTACAGGTCCTCCAAGAAGTACCACAGGGACATCAAGTTTGAACTTGGTGTGGAAATCACCTTCAATTACCTTTCTGATATCATCCGGCTCGACATTTTTCAGAAGATATGACATAAGATAGATGACCATATTCTTTGAAATTTCTTCCTTAATCTCCTGACAGAATTCAATTTTGCTTTGATGTGTCATCCGGCTGAGTACATTTGCAGCTACGTTAGAAGCATTAGTATCCCATTCGTTATAGTCACCAAGTACATGAAGTGCATCTGTCGGAGTAAATCCAATGGCCTGTATAAGCCTTTTCTGGATAAGCGAATCCAGGAAGGCCGGAGAGGGAAGCCTGTCAAGGAAGATTCCGTTGATAGATACCGGTTCATCACTTATCTTTTCAAATATCTCTTTCTCAGAGGGACTTAGCTCTGAAGTAGGTTCTTTTCCTGAACGGATGAAAAACTTTGTAGGTTGAATATTATCACTGAGAAGCATTCTTGAGGGAACCCTTGCCATTTTCAGCTTCTCGATCATTGAAGGGTATTTTGTTGCAGCAACACATATCGGTATAACTCTTCTGGGTCCAATGTTAGGTTGCTGGTTCTTTATCCATATATGGCTGTCACCACCCATAGCAGATGTTTCCATACGGATGGCCTTGACCTTTGTCTGCCATCCTCCTACGACAGCTCCTTCGTCACAGAGCTCAGGTAGTTCGTTCTCTATCATGGAAACATCGGTACTTGTGCCTCCGACATCAATTACTGTACATGTCTTTGCCTTGCTGAGGTATGCAGCTCCTACAAGGCTTGCTGCAGGTCCTGAGAAGATCGATTCGATAGGTTTTTCTTTTGCCTCATCGATACCAACAACCGATCCGTCACATTTGAGCATAAGAAGTCTTGCTTTTATGCTTCTTCTTTCCATCTCGCTGATGATGGTCTCTATGAAATGGTCTGTTATCGGGATCAACTGTGCGTTAAGGTAAGCTGTTATGCCACGGTTGTAGGCACCAAGGTCCTGGGATAGCTCATGTCCGCAAACAGTTGGTAACCCGGTCAGTTCCTTGATAAGTTCCTTTATCCGGATCTCATGTTCAGGATTACGGATGCTGAAATATGATGAGACTGCAAACGCAGATACATTGTCCTTGTTACTGAGGATGAACTCTCTTACTGCATCAATATCAAGTCTCCTTATTTCTTCCCCGTTTGGTCCATGACCACCTTCAATTACTATATAGTTCTCTACGGAATGAGTTTCAGGTATTACATAGTCTCCTGCCATGATGAGTGCAACAGGATAACCCGTTTCTTCCAGAATTGTGTTTGTGGAAAGTGTGGTGGATACGGAAACCATTTTTACTTCTTTCAGGTAATCCTGATCCAGTCCGTCAAGTGCGTTCTGAATTCCTATCAAAAGGTCAGGATAGGTTGTTCTGGCTTTTGTAGAGTCGATAATTTCGCCGTCAGAATCCCTTATTATGACCGCATCGGTGTATGTTCCACCTGCGTCAATACCCATGCTGTATTGCATATTTTAATCACTCCTTTTACTCCAATATCAGAATCTGCTTCGCATGAAGGCTATTACCTAGAACTATTATGGGTTCTTTCCCTAGATAAAGATGGTCCGGAATCGTATATAAGAGTTGTGTGGTATATATGCAAAACCTATGTTCTGAAAAACGTTATGGGTATTAGCAGCAGGTCCAAATAGTCACCGGTAGAGAATACCTTTCAGGACTATAAGTTCCTCAAAAAAACACTTATTGTCACTGCCACGGGTCTCAACTTTGAAGCCACGATCTTCCATTCGTGCCTTTACTTGTTCTATGCCCGTTAGTGAGGATATCAGGATAAGAATTATTCCTTTAATGTTGAGGTATTTCGGAGATTCATCGATAAAACGGTTCACAGAATCCCTGCCCTCTGTTCCTCCATCAAAAGCATAATTTAGCCATCCCGGAATCTTTTCGTCCTCTGCGGTGGGAAGATATGGTGGATTGAAAAGGATAAGGTCAAACTTTGTTCCTTGTTTGAAGCAGTTGAACATGTTTGCCCTTATGACCTCAACATTGTTGGATCTTGCACAGACAGCAGCTATCGGGCTTATTTCTGTTGCAATGATTTCAACATTTACATTTTCCCGGAGGACTGCTGAAACAAAGCCGGTTCCTGCACCGACTTCCAGAATTTTCATTCCAGATTTTGCATTGTCGATTGCAACATCTGCAAGCAGGTAGGAGTCCTCTGCAGGGTCGTATACCTGTTCATCAAGTTTTATGTCAGCATTCCGGTAGGTAATCGTTACCATGATCTTTACATCGTATTCTTCATTTTACAGATGCTGTTCGCAATGTCTGCAAACTCTTGTGGCTTGAGGTTCTCGGCACGTTTGCTCATGAAATCTTCAGGCAGTTGTTCAACTATCTGTTTGATGTTTGGTACCTTAAGTATATGGTTGCCTTTAACAATAGCATTCCTGAGCTTTTTGCGCCTTTGAAGAAATCCGGCTGTTACAACATTAAGGAAGAATTCAGGTTCTTCAACATGGAATGGTGCCGGACGCGGTACCAATCTGACAACTGCGGACCATACTTCCGGGGGAGGTGAGAATGCTGAAGGGGGTATCTTCATGATGATGGATGCATCTGCAAAATAGTGTGTGTTCACGGAGAGCCTGCTGTAGTCTTCGGTGTTGGCCTTTGCGACCATTCTCTGTGCGAACTCGTACTGGTACATCAGTATTCCAAGCTCAAAGTCCTGTTCGAAGAGTTTGAAAGTGATGGGGGAGGATATTGAATATGGAAGATTTGCAACAACCTTGTTGAACTTCGGCAGATCGACCTTCAGAACATCGCCGTGTATGACCTCAAGTTTGTCATTGTCCTGGAACCGGTCATAAAGGACTTCTACAAGCCGCGGGTCAAGTTCTACGACTATGACCTTTCCTGCCTTTTCAAGAAGTCTTTCTGTAAGATTACCGATTCCGCCGCCGATCTCGAGAACAACATCATCTTCGGTTATATTTGCCTCTGCAGTAATGGAATCGAGAATTCGTTCATCGATTAAAAAATGTTGGTCATGGCATCCTCCCCGGATGCCATATTTCTGAAGGATCTTTCTTACCAAGGTGATTGCACCTTTCTATGGTTATTTTTTTGACGTATGCGTTACTGTTGTAAAGAGTCTGTATTTGATGTTATCATCTTTTAGCTCTTCCAGTATCCGGTTCACAAGTACCTTTTCAGGTGTATGGACGCCTCCTACACGGTCGTGAAGGTCTTTAAGGCTCTTGAACTCGCCTTTCTTACGCTCGTCGATTATTGCCCACATAAGCTTTTTGCCGATACCTGGCAGAAGCTCAAGCATATGCAGCCTTGTTGTTATCGGATGTGCATCGTTGAAGAACTTAACGAACTTCTCTTCCTGATGCCTGACGCATTCCTCAAGTACATGAGGAAGTTCAAGCTCTGCACCATGGCTAAGTTCCGGATAGTGTATCCTGTGCTTTACGTGGTCGATAACATCTCGCTCCCCGTCACCAATGTAAACGCGGGATTGTATCTGTGGAGCTGCTCCTTCCTTTGGAACAAGTTCCATAAGTACAAAATGCTTGTCACCAATAGCCTGGACCAGAGGTTTCTTCTGGTATGATGGACGTTTATCCGTTGTACTGCCATATGGCAGATAGTCAAGAACCCATGCGTAATCCTCTTTCTCAGGCGGTGTTCCCCTCTTTCTCATAGTATATCCTCCCGTATGTTTTGCATCGATGATGAAACTCTCTGTTTCCATCAAAAAAAAGTAAGTATGAAATATAAATTATTCCATTGACTCGATCACCAGATTCAATATTGTATCCAGTTCTTCTTCGGTCAGGGTAAATCTCTCTTTTGCATAAAGTGCTCTGAGCTCATCCCTGCTCTGAGGGACGATATCAGCGATGTGGATCGCGATCTCAGGCTTCATCTTCTCAAGCTCGAGAAGTTTGGTCACAAGTTCTCTGGAATTTTCCGCACTGATCTTTGCGAACATGTCTGCATGGTTGATGGCCTTGCGTAGCTCGTATCCCAGTTCTTCGCCACGTTCTGTGCGCTCTTCCATTATATCATTAAGTATTTCCTTGACTTCGGGAACAGTCAATAACTCTTCACTCTGGACTTGTTTGACTATCATTAAAATACACTCTTTGAAATTAAGTATAGTTTAGCGTTTTGAGGGCCACATTTGTAGCAGACGTAATCATCCAAATGGATGTAGACGTAGATATATCTATCGATAATTTAATCGATATTTAAACAGGGCAGTGTCCAGACTATTGCTAGCCTGGAACATCAACTTAGTTGTATTTCTGTGGTTTAAGGTGCTGTGGAAGGGAGATAACTTCCTTCATGGAGTTTCCGTCCCTGACCTGCAGGAGGTAAGCTCTTCCACGCTGTCCCATGACCTTTGCGGTCTTGCCCTGGAACTTTGCGTTTGGCATTCCCTTCTGTACGCTTGGGTCGATGTCGATGTGGACCATCTGTCCGTCATCGAATTCCTGGATCGCTTTGCTTACAGGGGAGAGTCCTCTTTCCCTAACAGTCTTCTTCAATTTGTACCTTGTACAGCATCTTTCACCGTGTGATGTTGGCATAATTTTCCTCCGTTGTTCAGGTCGTGGATAAGACCTATGTTTGATAAATCTGATGGTTTACCGATTAGATATCGACACCGATAACGTCCAGCTCGGTAACAGTTGCCTGTGTTCCGATAAGCCCTGTAAGGCTTGGCACTGTCCTGCCTTCGTCGCTGGATATTAATTCCTTGACGTAAAGACCACCCTCGCAATGGACTTCTATCATTGCATAGTCTTCTGTCAGTTCGTTAAGCTTCATGTCATGAACCGTTCGCTTACGTACCAGATCCGCTCTCCTGTGGGAAACACGCTGTGGTGTTCTCTGGCCGATCTGTGCACCAATTAGTTCATTGATTGCCGATCTGAGCTTCTCTTCTGGAATTTGCTCTTTGAATGTAACTTTAAGGTTATAAACTTTATCCGCCTTTGAGGTCTTCAGATCCTCGATAGTACCCTTTGGTGTAAAGGTAAGGCCGGTAACTTCGATCTTGCCGGCAGCACGTTCATTGATCTCTTTTTCGATCTCCTTAAGATCGCAGTTCCTCAGGAGTGGTTCGACAGCCTCTACAACAAAAGGCCTGCCGTTACCCAGCATCCGCGCATCGATATCTTCGCGGCCTGCACCGTGGAACTTGGTGTCCTTACACTTGAGGGCTTCGATAACAGGTTCTTTGGTAAGCTCATCGACAGATTCGGGATACTGCTTCCCTGTGAAGTTGCAGACCTCGCAACCCCTGCCCTTACATGAGCGACATGGCCAGCGTGTCTGCGGGATTGTTCGTACGAACTTTTTGTATCTGCCCTGGATGTAGACAGAACGGATCTGGAGAATGATCTCCTCATTGGCAATGTCCAGTGTTACCAGGATATCGGGCGTCTCAAGCTCCACTTCTTTATTTGTCCTTTTAGCAATGAGCTTCCCTACCTCACGGTTAAGCTCAGACTTGAACTGCTCTGCATGGGTTGCTTTGGACTCTGTCCAGAGGATCTCTTCGTTCTCGCTCAGGAGCCCGCTCATTTTAGTTCCCACAAGGAATGTGGAATATTCATAGTCCTTCAGTGCATCTTCGGCTTTTTCTGCCCAATCATCCAGTCTCTCAAAAAGGCCCAGGCATACCCAGCATTTCTCATCTTCGCCTTCCTTTCTTAATGATTTGCGGGCGTTGATGCTTGAACTGCTCAGCTCTTCAAGTATCTCTTTGTCGCCCTCATCTTTTCTCAGGCGGTCTCCTTCCATGGCAAGTGCCAGCTTTATGGCACGTCCCCTTTCATCATTGGTGAGTCCTGTTGAGAGCTTTGCAAACTGTCTTCCAATACAGTGGTCACAAATAGGTCCTTCCTGAATAATCTTCTTTGCAGTATCGAGTATGTTCACCTGGTCACTTCCTTATTCTTTTATTAGCGGACCTTTCCTGCGATTGTCCTGTCTATTTCGTTGTTGATCATTATTATGCAATGATCCGCATGTAGTGGTATCGGACCCAGTGAGATAGTCTCAGCCCCCTTTTCATCTATCATTTGCTCTTCTTCTTCCGTGACGCCTGCATGGTCACCGAGGATGAACACAGCATCGTCGCTAAGATCCGGCATTTCGCGTATATCTTTTCCATCTTCGTGCAGATAGATGAACCTGCGTCCCTTTTCACTGAACTCGGACAGGAGGGTATCAAGTCCGCCTCTTCTAATGAATACTCCCGGAGTGGAGCGTTTTTCCCATTCGCCTGCTTCCTTCAGGAGTGCTTTTTTGATAAGTGACCCCGCGCTTCTTTCATCCGGGTTCAGGTATCGTATGTATTCGCCATCAAAGCGCACTATCTTTCCGGGATCAGGGTCACCAAGAAGCACAAGGTGTACCTGAACGTCCCTTCTAAGGTCATGGGATAGGAACAATGATGAGTTGATACACCTGCAAAGGATATCCATGCGACCGGCTGAACCGGGCATGTCATTCAGGGAAAAGTCGCCTTTTGTCACAGCTTTATGGGCAATTATCACAAAATCTCGCATTTTTTAGGGGTCCTGTCTTGTTTTTGATGATAGCTATTTTTGTTAGATAGATCAAATGCACCCTTCAGTAACACAAATTAATTTCATGTGCATTCCGGAATGCTTCATAATAAAGGATATAGGATAAAAACATATCTGCTTGGTCAGAGCTTATGGTCTTTGTTGGGATTCTGACATTTGTAAAAGTATGCTGTTTTAATAAATTACTTAAATAAACTATTATCTTACCCTGTTAACAATACCCCTGAACAGTCTTCCTAGAATGTCGGAACCTGTTATTACGATCTTTTCATGGTCTTCGTCATTCCAGTAAAGTATAAGATCATTGTCTATGACATCGTCTTCAGAGTCTACCGGATAGACCTTCAGTTTATGGATAACATCTCCTATCTTTTCCCTGGGGCTTGTCACAATTATTGGAACATGACAATATCTTAATGGATAGAAAGGTCTTTTGTAGATCGCATCACGTATGAAAGATGTGGAATCGATAGCTACAACAGGGTTATCATCTTCATCAACAGCTATTATCCATTTTTTGGCAGGCCGGGCTATCTTCTCAAGCAATTCCTCGAACTCCGGAGTCCCTATGTTAGGAAAGATAGGTCTGTTGTTATATGTTTCAATTTCTATTATGGAATTCTGGTCTATAAGTGAACCTTCCTGCTTTATGCTAAGGTCATCCAGTGACAGGAAGTTGAGGGCCCCGACTCCTTCTATCATATCAATATCGCTCTTTTCGGACCTAATATGCTTCTGTAGCATTATTCTCAGGGAGGTCTCTTTGAAGAACTCAAGTTTCTCAGTACCAAGCCATCTGTCAAGGACAATTGCGGAAGGTTTTGTGACAGGATATAATATCATGATATAGAACTTTACAAGAGGTGTCAGGGAAGCTCCCATCTTCAGGGCATTCCTTGTGAAATATGCCTGTGGCAATATCTCTCCAAAACAGGTGATAACCACTGTGGAGAATATGAACGCAGAGCTACCTATCATAACCGAATCCGTTAACAGCGTAAGCAGTACGTTGACACCGACATTACCCCACAAAAGGGTTGAAAGGAGCAAATGCGGATCCCTTCTTAATTTCAGGACCTTCTTTGCATGTACATTATTCGCTTCAGCTTCGATTTCAAGCCTTAGGCGGCTTAACCCGAAAAGACCAATTGTCAGCCCTGAGAACAGACCTGATTGGACCAGACAAAGAACAATAAGTATCCAGATAATGATATCATTCATGATTTAGCATTTCACTCCGTGTAAGAAGCATTATTAAACATAATAAGGGCCCACGAAATAAAATCATTTCTACTTTATCTGAGATTGTTAAGATGAGAATGACGGAATTATCAGCCCTTTCCACGGGTCTTTGTCTTTCCGATCCTGTAGTTCTTCTCAGTGTAGTCGATGATCATACCTGCGATATCCTTGCCAGTGACCTTTTCTATTCCTTCCAGTCCGGGGCTGGAGTTCACTTCCATTACCAGAGGTCCGTGATTGGATCGCAAAAGGTCAACACCGGCAACATTGAGTCCCATGATCCTTGCAGCCCGTACAGCGGTAGAACGTTCTTCCGGTGTGATCCTAATGGTCTCTGCTGATCCTCCTCGGTGTATATTAGACCTGAACTCTCCCATTGGTGCCTGCCTTTTCATGGTTGCAACTACCTTTCCACCTATAACTAAACAACGGATATCTGCTCCACTTGATTCCTTGATGTACTCCTGTACTAGGATATTTGCTTTTATACCCATAAATCCTTCGATAACACTTTCTGCGGCCTTTTGTGTCTCTGCAAGTACAACGCCGATTCCCTGGGTACCTTCGAGAAGTTTTACAACAAGAGGTGCACCACCAACCATCTTGATAACGTCCTTGATTTCGTCAGGTTTGCTTGCATAACCTGTTACCGGAAGACCAATCCCCCTGCGGGAGAGTAATTGCAATGAGCGAAGCTTGTCCCGGGAACGTGTGATGGCGACCGATTCGTTCAATGGATAAACACCCATCATTTCGAATTGTCGCAGGACAGCAGTACCATAGAAAGTGACCGATGAACCGATACGTGGGATGACAACATCAAAACCTTCAAGTTCCTCACCTTTATAATGTATTGAAGGTTTATGTGATGTGATGTTCATGTAAGCTCTCAGAACATCGATAACCTTCACTTCATGTCCCCTTTCTTCGGCTGCCTGGATCAGGCGCTGCGATGAGTATAGTTTGCGGTTTCTTGATAATAGGGCTATCTTCATTTATTATCCTCGTTCTTTTGTTCATATATTATGTGTGGATCGAGCTTGCCGTTCAGATATGATCCTGAGGGATCGACAATTACCCGTTTTTCCATTGCACTGCGCCCAAGGAGCATCCTGAAGCGCATGGTGTCACGATCGGTTAGTGTCAGTTCAATTGGATATCGACATGATAAAACGACAACATCTGTCTCGATAACATATCGCATCTCTTTATGGCCCCCAGAATCCGTAACTACCCTACGGTCCTTAAGGGGCGCTGCACATTCGATCTGCAGTGCCTGGTCATTCTGTATCGGATGGACCCGGAAACGAACCATTTCAATGCCGTTCTCTGTGTAATGCTCCACATTAAAGGCATGTAGTGCAGATGTTTTTGCACCTGTGTCTATCTTAGCCTTGATTGCATGCAGTCCAAGATCTGGTAATGCTATCCACTCCCTCCAGCCAAGCATTAATGTATGTTCTGTATGTTCTTCTTTTTCCATAAGATTGCAATTCGAGAAAGTGCGATTTAGTATAAATTTTATTTGGTTGAATCGTGGATACTTTATGTTTATTGTTTTCTATCCAGTTGTGGGAGGTGTGTATTTGTCTACAATATGTTTATTTGCCTTTAAATGCAATATTCCTTCAGAGGACACATTCCAAATTTTGGGTACTGTCCCATATAGGAGTACTGATTATGGCAGATGAGATCGATTACAGGATTTATGGTAGTGAGATGCAGCTGGTGGAGATAGGCCTTGATAAAGGAGAAACAGTAAAGGCAGAGGCGGGAGCAATGATGTTCATGGGTGATGGCATCAAGATGGAGACTTCCACAGGCGGAGGTATCCTGAAAGGCCTCAAGAGGGCATTCTCAGGTGAGGGGTTCTTCATTACTTCATTCACCCAGACCGGAAATGGCAAGGGTAGCGTTGCCTTCGGTGCCCCGTATCCGGGTAAGATCGTGCCTATCGATCTTAAGGAAGAGGGTGGAAGCTTCCTTTGCCAGAAGGATTCTTTCCTCTGTGCTGCTGATGGTACCGATGTTACTATCGCATTCTCCAAGAGGATCGGAGCAGGTCTTTTCGGTGGTGAGGGTTTCATTCTGCAGAGACTTCACGGTGACGGCCTTGCATTCGTCCATGCAGGAGGTACTGTACTGAAAAAGGAGCTTGCACCGGGAGAGACCCTGAGGGTGGATACCGGATGCCTGGTGGCATTCTCTGAAAGCATTGATTATGACATCCAGTTTGTGGGCGGCTTCAAGAATGCACTCTTCGGTGGCGAGGGTGTGGTACTGGCAACGGTCAAAGGACCGGGAACGGTATATCTCCAGAGCCTGCCGTTCTCACGCCTTGCTGACAGGATCGCCGCAGCCATCGGTTCTTCTGAATCCAACAGAGGCGAAAGTGGCGGTATCTCGGGAATAGGTGAGGGTGCTCTGGGTGGCATCCTTGGTGGCGACAGGAAGTTCTGATGATTTTTAGAGGTATGAAAAATGAGAATACTTGCCCTTGCGGATGTACACGGTGACCCTTCACATATCGATGGCCTTCTGGAGATGGCTGGTGAGGTCGACCTTGCGGTGATCTGTGGGGATCTGACCCAGTTCGGTCCGGTCAGTGAAGCCAAAAAACTGCTTTCGATGTTTGATGTACCTGTCCTGGTGGTTCCTGGAAACTGTGATCCCAGGGAGATCATTAATGTGATCGATTCTTCAAATGCTGTGAATCTGCATAAGGCTGTGGAAAAGATAGATGGCATTACGTTCATAGGAATGGGTGGTTCCAGTCCAACACCTTTCTGCACTCCTTTCGAGCTTGAGGAAGAAGAGATCGAGGAAGCCCTGGGAACGCTTTTCGCACAAGCTGACGGTACTATTGTTCTGGTGTCACATGCTCCTCCAAAAGGCTTGCTTGATGATGTCTGCGGCAACAGCGTGGGAAGCACAGCCGTGGCAAAGTTCATCGAACGTGCAAAGCTGGTGATCTGTGCGCATATCCATGAAGCAAGGGGATTCGCAAGATCCGGCGATACCTTCCTTGTAAATCCCGGCATGGCGGCACAGGGATATGGTGCCCTTATCGAGCTGGATCACGATAATGTGAGCGTGGTCTTCCTCGAGGACTAATAACAAGAATAAAAACAGGATATAAAGATCAAAAAGGATCAGGCAGGATCTATAGATTCCTGTCAGATCTCAACGACCATGAGGTCGGAGGAAATTTGAACCTCCCCCTCGAACTCTTCTTTTAAATATTCCAGAGCTTCTTTCTCATGCCCCTGCATGTACGGGTAAAGATGTGTGAGATATACAGCTTTGATGCCTGTATTCTTCAGGTATGGTCTCATCGTGTCAGGCGTTGTGTGGTTCGTCATCTCAAAGTCCAGTGGGAAAGAGCACTCGTGGATAAGCATATCACAACCCTCCGCCAGTTCCATGATATCATCGCAAGGCTCGGTGTCCCCGGAGTAGACCACTGTCGTGCCATCATACCGGACCTGATATGCCAGTGAAGGTACGCTGTGTATCCCGGCGGCACATTTCACATCACAGCCATCGAAGAGCCTGAACTCCTCCCCAGGCACAACCTCGATGACATCGACGCTGACCTTCTCTTTCATGTAAGGATAAAGGCCCATGAGCTTCTCAAGCCATTCCCGTGTGCCTGCTGGTCCATAGATGGTGGAGTCTAACTTATCGCACAGCCAGTTAGCCTTGAGAAGACACATCACATCGGCAACATGGTCCAGGTGCAGATGTGAAAGAACAATGGTGCCAATGTCCGTATGTAAGTTTCCGCTCTCACAAATACGATTAAGGACACCTCCTCCGCAGTCAAAGAGGACCTTCTTTTTTCCCATCTCCATCAGTAATCCTGATTGCACCCTGCCCTTTTGTGGTATTGCCACACCTGTTCCAAGAAATGTGATCTTCATGCTTCATTAGAATAAGGCTTAAGTAACTTAACTTTAATTATGGGATGTTCAATGGCACAAGGCAGCCGTTCTATTTTCATGCGGGGGTTGCCCAGCCAGGTCAAAGGCGCCAGACTTAAGATCTGGTATCGAAGGATTTCGAGGGTTCGAATCCCTCCCCCCGCATCTTGAATTTTTTGATGGTATATAGATAACAGCAAAAAATGGAACTCTTAGAATAAGAAAATAACCTCCTTTCAAGATAAAGTTAGATATTATTTCCGAGATACTAATTGAAAAGTCAAATATATTTTACGATACTGAAACGGTAAATCTATATTATCCTATTCCTAAAAAGTTCCTGTTTTTTTTAGAGAAACTGTTTCTATCGAAAAACAGATTGTACTATAGAATGAGATTATATATGTCAGAATAGAACACTGTGTATATAACTCAATCTACATTATAGATGGGAATATTGTGTCTAATCATAATCTGCAGGTCTGGCTTTTGCAAATTCACTCCAGTACTTCCATGCAGCTCCTCCCGCAATACAAGAATTTCCCTGACCGATTTGGCCTTTTTGAGTTTATCAAGATCTTCAATGGTATTAATCTGAGTTTATCGTCTGAATAGTAGTACATCTGTATATTAATATGTATACTTTATTTTCTAACAATTTGTTTGTCGATAAATAGTAAATAATATATATGATAAAATAATTATAATCTTACTTAAAGAAATAATGAGGTCGGATTATTTATGAAATATATACCATATTATATTTCCATTCTTGGGTTTTTCCTCACCCTCTTGTTCTCTTATTTGACTGGAAGTTATTTTGGGATTGAATGGCTAGTGTTCTATAATTTGGATACTGCTTCTGGTGGCTTTAAATTTGAAGCAGGCATTTCGTGGATTCCAATTCTAATGGCACTGTTTATCGCTTATATGGGATGGAAAATCGGTTTTAAGAGATTGCCTGATGAAATTTCCGAAAACTGAGGACTTTTTTAAGAGCTACGTTTTTTCTTGTTGAGACTGTTGGATAATAAAGGTTTAATATGTCTTCTTCTTCATAAAAGTGGAAATTTTAAGGGACACTACCATCTAAATTTCTACAGAACCAAAAAGAGATCAAAATAAGTTAATAACAATTTGTTTGCTTATCATATTGATACTAATTTTAGCAATAAATACTATGACATCTTTGTGTTTTTAACAGTTGTTATTGAAATGTCTGAATAACGGCTCCTTCAACAAAGTACAGAGTCTAATACTTCAACAATACTAATTCAATAACTGAATTTAGAGAAAAAGATTTCAACAGAGCTTAATTTTCTTTTTTCTGGAATGTTAAGAAGCCAACACTATCCTATAAAATAACAAACAAAAATATGAACTGTTAATAATCGAACTCAACTAAAGCTCTATGCTTTTCTTGATAGAACCGGAAAAGTATCTGAAAATAAAAGAAAATGAGATCAATTAAGAAATTGAACAATTGATCCATCAATTATTAAATTAAAAGAGTAACAAATCAATCTTCATCACCACAGCAACTGGTGCCTCTTTCATTGTCAGAGCAAAGATGTAAGATAGTTCCTTAACCTATTCAACATCGCTAAATTTTCGAAGGAAGAAGAGATATCCAATTAAATCGAGACCGGTCATAATGAACATGATCCTCAAACTGATGAAATGAAAAGTAAACAAGTTCCTCTGGTATAAATTTCTGAATTATGATATCAACAAAGATGCTCAAATAAAATGAGGATGAATGCCATAATATTAGATAGGATCACATTCCCACAATTAAGACTTGTTTTTTATTTCATGAGATCAAGACTGGTTGCAGTACCAACATTGATATCCTCTTCTTGATCATAAGCCTCAAGAAGATTCTGTACTAAATTGTTCCTTATTTTCCTTCGCTGTCGAGGATCCACTACGTATCTGATACGTATATCGATCCAGTTTTCCTGCATTTTCATATACAATCTGGTTTCGACATCATATGTAGTGATGAAATATTTCTCACCCATATTTAATAGCTCTTTTTTTGCAGATTCCTCAAAACCGTATAAGGTTTCTTTTGCAACCTTTAATGCAATATCTTTTGCTTTCTTCCAGTTGCTTCCATATACCAGCATAATCTGTACTTCATCCCAGATAAAGGAGAAGTCCTTCGTGTAGTTCTTGACCTTCCCACTTAAAATGAAACTATTTGGTACCTGGACTAACCTTCCCGTATATTGATCACCGTCAACCCATTCCCGTATTTCCATAAGGGAAGTGCTGAAGTTCCTTATATCAAGAACATCACCAATTATGTTATCAACTTCGATCCTGTCACCAGCTCTGAAAGGACGGGATACGAAAATAATGATTCCACCTGCTATACTTTTCAAGAGATCCTGTAGAGCTATGGCAATACCTGCGCTAAGTATACCATATGCCACGATAAGACCAGTAGTTTCCTTGAACCAAACTGCAAAAAGAGATGCAAGAGTGAGGAATGTAATAATTATAGAGACAACTTTGCGGAAAGTATACCTTTCCTTTGTATCATATATCCTTACTCTGATAACATCCTCAATAACAGCTTTTACTGCATAAAATATCAGAATAATGATCACAGACTGTAATGACTTTGTCAAGAAGGATTCGTAACCGATTAAAAAATCTGTAAGATAAATGACATATGCAATGAGTATTGCTATTAAAGATAAAGCAATCAGATTGAATCCTCTTAATAACCCCACAAGTTAATATATCAACTACAATGCTATTAGTTTTTCCCAAAAATCATCGAAATGATCTAAAATGATCTACAAATATTGAAATATTAATACTACCATAAAGTTGGAAGATGGGGATATTGGTAACAAGTTCTACATGGCATCGATTCAGAAAGATATTCCTATCCTATGTTCCTAACCATCTCAGAGTAAGAAAGCAGAGATTTAGGAAAATAAATGTTCTATAAATAATAATTCAGGTGCATTATGTACGGATCATATACCATCCCATTCAAATCGAAAACGAAAGGTATTGATATTGTCTTCGACATGGAAGGAGAGAATTGCTTGTACAAAAGATTATTTCATGATGATAATCTTGAAAAAATTCTTGTAAAAGGCGATGGTAAGATCATCATAAATCCCATTGAGCCTTTGAACAGACCAAAAAAAATAACTTCGAATTTGCTTGTTGAATTCGATAGAACTATAGCAATAGCTCCGATGTCAAGGATAATGGTCTACATAAAGTTCCCGATAGAGATGGGAATATTTATTTCCGATAAAGATGAGATCGAAGTGATCGATATTCTAACACTTGTAAACCAAAAGTTCACCCTATATGGTGATCCTAGCAGTGGTTTGATATGTAAATACTGGAAAAGCGAAATCCATTCCAAGATACCTTCTGCTGATCTAATGCATGAAGGAATCCTCGAGCTGACCATTTTTAATAACACAGACCTATGGGTTGAAGTGAAGCAATCTGTTTTCAATGCTTATGGTATGAAAATCTACTACGACACAGAACTAGTTTCCATGAAAGCTAATATGAAAATAATAAGTCCCAATATTGCAGAAACGGATTTCATTGACAAACCACTCAGACCCAGCATGAAGAAATCCATGGAGCTGTATACCGCTAAAAAACTCTATATGAACGGAAAGAAATGCATTATGGAGGCAGGTTTTTGATCATTCCATGGATATCAGAGATTAATTTTCAAAGTGGTGAACTAATTATTAATATCGTCACCGCATTTTTAGCTTTAATACTCTCTGTACTTATAGGCAAAATTCTGGCACTTTACCTGAAACGATCATTCAAGGAGAAAGTTGCCAAGAACCACCTTGATATCATACTAAAAGCAGCATATTACGGTATAGTTGTAATAACTGTTGTGTTTGTAATTCTTCCGATCCTGGGAGTTGCACCCTCAAGTTTGCTAGTTGCGGGAAGCATTTTAGGATTGGTAATAGGGTTTGCCAGTCAGAGCATAGTTGGGAATCTTATTTCGGGTCTGTTCCTTATATTTGAAAGACCCATAAAACTTGGCAATCAGGTCAATATTGATGGAAATGTTGGAATCGTAGAAGAGATCGGCCTTATATCTACCATAATCAGAACTTTTGATGGCCTTTATGTGAGGATACCTAATGAAAAGGTTTTCACAACAACAATAACTAACTATGTTGCTAATGTCGCAAGGAGATTCGAATATGTTGTTGGAATTAGATACAGTGACGATGCAGATCAAGCCATAGCAATTATCAAAGATCTAATTGAAGAAAATCCTCTAGCCCTTATAAATCCTTCACCTGCTGTTTTTGTAGACAATCTAGGAGACAATTCGGTTAATATCAGTGTAAAGATATGGGCTCCTGCAACAGACTGGTATTCCCTGAAAACCGAACTTCTATGGAAAATAAAAAAGACGCTCGAAGATGATGGGATTGAGATAGCATTCCCACAGCGTGTATTATGGTTTCAAAACGAACAAAAGGATCAGCGAGATGCTGGTCCTGAGTAAATTTGTATTGTATATGAGATTTATATTTACATTTTAAAAAAGCTCAATTTCTTTATTTCATTATCGAATACTTATTTTCAGGAGAGATTTTTGTCTCCATCAGATGAATATTTGGCAGCTAGAACTCTTATTATACTCAATGCCAGTAGCAATGCCGATAGACTTAAAACAAACTCATATTCAATTTTTTGGTCATAAATTACAATTGCAATCTCACGCATGACTATCAAGATTGTAGCATCGGTTACATATGTCAGCCTTATCCTTTCATGTTCACGATAATCAATAAAAGTCTTGAAAAGGTCAATAAGAACAAAAACCGTGAGAACACTAGAGACTATGTTTGTAAAACTAATCTGAATAAAATTGCCATCAAAAAGCCCTATTACAATTAAGCCAAGACTCGCAAAGATCTTTAATACTCCCACAATTACCGCTAGTATCAGAATGTAAAGGATAATAGTAGTAGCAGAGCGAATTACTGTATCAAATATATCGTCATGTTTTACCATTTAACACTTCCATTGAAGGGATATTTAACAAGAAGTTGACTATTTCTAAAAAAGTAAAAAATAAAGTGGAGAGAATATCGATTAACCTCCTCAACAGAACTAAAATTTATAAATTATTACAATAATTTCATATTATGTCCCTGACCAACTTTGCATTTAAAGAAGAGTACAAGCGT
>JBNJIC010000032.1:0-18661 GCA_051749005.1 Halobacteriota archaeon
AAACTGCATAGATATAAAGTAATCGACATCCGACCTATTGATGCCTATAATGGCTGGAAGGAAGCCGGAGAGGCAAGAAGCGGGCACATCAGGGGTGCGAAGACGCTGCCTTACAAATGGTTACACTATATTGACTGGATCGAGATCGTCATGAACAAGGGGATCCGGCCTGAGGATTCCCTGGTCATTTACGGGTATGACCCGCAGAAGGCGGAAGAGGTGGCCAGGCAATTTGAGAGAGCCGGGTATCCTGATGTTACCGTTTACAACGGTTTTTCTGAATGGGTGGAGAAGGGACTGCCCATGGAGCATCTTGAAAGATATCGGCAACTTGTGTCGGCGGACTGGCTTAACCAGCTGATCACTACAAATGATGCTCAGGAATATGATAATGATAAGTTCGTTCTGTGTCATGCTCACTACAGGAATCCTTCTGATTATGAGATCGGCCACATTCCGGGAGCAATACCCATTGACACCAATTCCCTTGAATCCGAGGTGACATGGAACCGGAGGTCTCCGGAAGAGCTGAGGGAGACACTGGAGAATGCAGGGATCACGCATGATACAACCGTTATCCTCTATGGAAGGTTCTCTGCACCAAGTTATGATGATCCGTTCCCGGGAAGCAGTGCAGGGCATCTGGGTGCAATGAGATGTGCGTTCATCATGCTGTATGCAGGCGTGAAAGATGTCCGCATACTGAACGGCGGACTTCAGTCGTGGCTTGATTCGGGTTATAAGATCACAATAAAGCCTGCTGAAAATGAGAGAGTTTCCTTTGGAGTTATTATTCCTCAAAGACCGGAGATCATGGTCGATCTTGAAGAAGCAAAAGAGATCCTTGCATCTCCTGACAAGAATCTTGTGAGCGTTCGAAGCTGGAGTGAATACATCGGGGAGGTAAGCGGCTATCACTATATCGAGAAAAAAGGCAGGATCCCGGGCTCGGTATTCGGGGATTGCGGAACAGATGCCTACCACATGGAGAACTACAGGAACCTGGACCACACCATGAGAGAAGCACAGGAGGTTGCAGAGATATGGGAGAAGATAGGGATTACTCCTGATAAGCGCAATGCCTTCTACTGTGGCACAGGCTGGAGGGGCAGTGAAGCCTTCTTCAACGCGTGGCTAATGGGTTGGGATAAAGCAGCTGTTTTTGATGGAGGATGGTTTGAATGGAGCAATAACGACCTTCCATTTGAGACCGGGGAGCCTGAAGAATGATCATCGAAGATTTCATGCCACATGTAGGGGACAATTCCATCAGGCAAAAACTGGAATCCTGCCTGAGGTCTGATCCTAAAACGATTCCCAGTGTGTTCTTCTACGACCACCTGGGATCGGAACTGTATGAGAAGATTACAAACCTGGAGGAATACTATCTTCCGAAGATCGAGATCCCGTTGCTCAGGTCAACTGCCCGGAAACTTAAAGAGGAACTTAAAGACTGCGACCTTGTGGAACTTGGAAGTGGGGACTGTTCAAAGATCTCGATCTTTCTTGGTGAAGTGCCGGAAGAGATACGAAGGACCATCGTTTACTATCCGGTGGATGTGAGCAGGAAAGCTATCGAGAAATCTGCCTGCAATCTTCAGGACAGGTATCCAGAAATGGGCATCCATGGGATCACCGCTGACTTTCTTGAGCATCTTGAAAAGATACCGGGTAACAGAAAGCGGTTCTTCTGCTTCTTCGGAAGCACCATCGGCAATTTTACCGAAGAAAGAGCACTGGAATTCATGATGGATCTTGGCAAGGCTATGAATGAGAATGACAGGCTCATCCTTGGAGTGGACATGCTAAAAGAAATTAGCATCATAGAGAGAGCTTATAATGACAGCCAGGGAGTCACTGCAGAATTCAACAAGAACATACTGAAGGTCACAAATGATAACCTTGAAACCAATTTCGATCCAGAGGATTTTGAACACGTTGCATTTTTCAACAGGAAATGTTCCCGAATCGAGATGCATTTGAAAGCAAAAAGAGACCTTGAAGTAACAAGCCCCATACTGGAAGAGAAAATAATATTCAAAAAAGGCGAGACCATCCACACAGAGAGTTCTCACAAATATACAATTGATGGCATTAAAAAGATGGCAGAAGCTGCCGGGCTTCCCGTAGAGAACGTCTTTAGCGACGACAGGAAATGGTTCTCCCTTGTTGAGATGGTGAAAAAATGACAGATTTTGCAAAGGATTTTCCGATACTTGCAAAGAAGGTCTACGGGAAAAGACTGGTCTATCTTGATAACGCAGCAACAGCCCAGAAACCGGACTCTGTGATCGAGGAAATATCTGAATTCTACAGAATGGAATACAGTAACATCCACAGGGGAGTGCACTACCTGAGCGAGATCTCAAGCGAGAAGTATGAGAAAGCACGGAAAAAGGTCAGTGCTTTCATCGGTGCACGCAATCCCTGTGAGGTGACATTCACTTCCGGAACCACAGGCTCCATCAATCAGGTAGCACGTTCTCTTGAACCTTCCTTAAAAGGAAACGAGGTTCTGGTGACCGGTGTGGAACATCACTCGAATATCGTACCATGGCAGCTTGCAGGTGCAAAGGTCAAGACGATCCCCATGGATGAGGATTGCAGATCCCTGGTTGACTCAATGCAGATAACAGATAGAACAAAACTGATAGCAATATCTCATGTTTCAAATGTTCTTGGATCTGTAAATGAGATAAAAGAGATCACTGAAATTGCAAATGAACACGATGTCCCCGTCCTGGTGGATGCTGCCCAGTCAATACAGCATTTACCTATTGATGTAAAAGACATCAACTGCGACTTTCTGGCTTTCTCAGGCCACAAGATGTATGCATCAACAGGAGTAGGAGTGCTTTATACGAGCGATCGCTTCAGTAACATCATGCCGGCAATAGGCGGAGGAGGCATGATAGATAAAGTAACCTTTGAAAAAACAACATATCTGGCTGCACCTTTGAGGTTTGAAGCAGGCACACCCGATATTACAGGAGCAATAAGTATTGGTTCCGCGATCGATTACATGCAGAACATAGGCATGGATAAAATAAAAAAGCATGAGCATGAGGTCTATTCCTACGCAAGGGACAAACTAATGGAAATGGATAATGTGACAGTTTATGGAAATACTGACCAGATGTGCGGAGCCATCTCATTCAATCTGGAAAATATCCACCATTACGATACAGGATTAATACTTGACAAGATGGGGATTGCTGTCAGGACCGGACATCATTGCGCCCAGCCACTGATGAGATCGCTGGATATCGAAGGCACGGTAAGAGCAAGTTTTGCATTGTATAACACAAAAGAAGATGTTGACATGCTTATTGAAGGAATAAACAAAGTAGAGATGATGTACAGGTGAACGACGCTATCCAGAATGAGATCATAAAACAATTTGAAGGGCTTGAGTGGTTCGACAAATATGGCCTCCTTATCTCTTTTGCCAAAAAGCTCGAACCCATGAGTGACGAATTTAAGAGCGAAGATAATGCGATAAGCGGATGTCAGTCCAGGGTCTGGATCAGAAGTTATACTAAAGATGGAAGATTGATCTTTGATCTCGATAGTGATGCAATGATAACAAAAGGGATCATATCCCTTGTAGTTAAAGTGGTCAACAATCGACCTCCTCAGGAGATATTGAATACTGATCTTTATTTCATTGATAAGATCGGATTAAAGTCAAACCTCTCACCTGCGAGATCGAACGGACTGGAGTCGATAATCAACAGGATAAAAGAGGTAGCTGAAGAAGAAGTTAATTCGAGATCCTGAAAACTTTAAACCGATCACTTTTCGTAATCCGGAAAAACATACCATCTACCCTGAAAGAAGCTTTCATGAAAATGAGGGAATGGAAGGAGGATACACAGTTCTCCCGATTTGTTCTGAGGGGATGGAAAGAAAGTGCAGAAAGTCCTCCTCAACCTGATATAAGAGCTAACACCGCCACCACGACCTTTATTCGTAAATCGTACCCCCGTACCCCAAAGTCATGAATTGCAAATAGCTCTTGTTATATACTTATGAATTAATGACATATTAACTTTGTGAACGAATTTTGTATGTAATTATGCTCATTATAATGATATTTGTCTGTTTTTTTTATTCCACTCCTCCAGAAAATCATTATGAACCCGGGAAACTGGACAAAATCGACCCAACAAAAGAGTATAAATCTATTCCAATGAAAAAATTCAATCAGTGTACCCGGGGAGCAACTTATGCCAAAGTTATCAACTACTAACACATCATCACCATTCCCTTTCTTCGCCCTCACCCTCCTCTGGAGCTGGCTATTCTGGATACCCGCAGCACTCCTTGACCAATCCACCATCCAGACCTTCCTACTCGCAATTGGAGGCATCGGACCTGCCCTTAGTGCCATTGTGCTGACATACCGCACGCGGGGCCGGGAAGGACGAAGTAATTACTGGCGGCGTATCATCGATCCGAAGCTGATCTCCGGAAAATGGTATGCAGTGATATTTCTCACAGTCCCTCTTGTAGCCGGGGTGGCAGGACTGCTGGACGTTCTGCTCGGGGGTGTAGGGATGGAGCCGGAGGCACTGGCATATTTTGTCGGAAAACCTTCGTCAGTCATTCCTTTTATGGCCTTTATCCTGCTGTTCGGACCTGTGCCGGAGGAGATCGGGTGGCGAGGATATGCCCTTGACAGACTGCAGGCACGGTGGAGTGCAGTTGAGTCAAGCATCATACTGGGATTGATCTGGGCGCTATGGCATCTTCCGTTATTCTTTATTGAGGGGAGCTACCAGCATCAGATTGGATTTGGGACTGCAGGTTTCTGGCTGTTCATGGGAGACCTGTTACTGATATCTGTTGTGATGACATTCATCTATAACAACACCAGTCGGAGTACGCTGTCTGCGATACTGTTCCACTTTATGATCAACTTCGTAGGAGAGCTTATTGAACTTTCGTGGGATGCGAAGATGTATCAGTTCCTGGTTTGGCTGGGAATTGTGTTGATAATTTTTCCATTCCATAAGGCTGATGTTATGAAAATATAAATTCAAAGAGAAGGATTCAACAGAATAAATCAACATATATTCCCAAAAGGCAGGATAGTAATTTGGAGAATATATTTTTATATGGTATTATCAGGGAAAGGACGTCATAAATATATGAATGATCAATTGCATTTATAACTAAATAGTGACCAAATATTATATGAAATAATTTGGAAGAAAATTCCATTTCAATAATAGAACAGCAATCACTAGTCAGATCATAGTAGTTGGACCTGGAAAACAGATATAATATAAAATTAGAAAAGTGATGTGATCAAGTGAACGATAAGCAAAAGGAAAGCATGAGAACCTTAATGAGAGAGGTCGGTGTTGAGGATAATAAGGAAGCTGTAAAGTTCGCGAAGATCGGCGTAATTATTAGTCTTATCGGACTGGTCTTTGGCCTGATTGCTATTGTCATGGTGTTGCAGACCAATGGAATTGTTGAGGAAGTTAAAGATAATGTTATTTTTATGGAAAACGTCCAGAAGAATCATGTAAACCTGACTATTCAGGATAACCAGAGGATTGGAGAGCTGGAAGAAGAGGTCTTTGAGAAAGAAAAACCTTTGATCAAAATAACCAATGATACAGTTGAATATTATAATCTGGAATACCTGATCGTAAGAGAAAATATGAGCGGCAATTTGATGGTCTTTGAGGATTTTAGTGCAGATGGTTCACATATCGAATGGGATAGCTCTACAATTTATTCTGTATTAGAAGATACCAATGATAGCATAACAATCCGGATGGAAAAGTAATATGTTGATGCTGACAAGGCATAAAATTTGAATATGTGTTTTATAGACTGATCATTTCATTGGACAGTAACAGGGAAACTAAATATCACAGCACATCTCAGAAAATCTTATAGCCTCCGGGATCCTTTCTATTATTATGCCATATCCGGTTGCGCATGTAATGTTCTTCGTATTCTGTATCTGTGCAGTAGCAGTTTATACAACCTTTATAGGACTGCTTCGAAGGGACATTTCACTCAGGGAGACCCGCAACTCGCTTTTACTTCTCATTATAGGAGCTTTTTTTGCATTGTATCCGGACATCACGGCTGCTTATAATATCCTTGTTCATGGCACTCTGGAACACACACTTATTGGAACTGTCCCGACACATTCTCTGCTGTTCAGCTTTTCTGCGGTCCTGTTTGGAGCAATTATAGGGCATCTGCTGCATTATGAATCGGGCAGGATACTATACATGGGACTATTTACATGGTCTGCATCCCTTTCACACCTGTTGCTGGATGATCTTTCAGGAGTAGGTATTAATTATTTTTACCCGATATCCGATAGAACCATCAATGTATTCTCCTACATGGATAGAGACTTAACATGTACCAATCTTTTGAATTACATGTTGGCATCCTATGTTGTAGTCATCTATATCGCTGCCGTAATAATGATAGCATTGTTAGCACTGGATCATCTTGGTTTTGGGTTCAGACATCGAGATGAAAATTGAACTTTTGATCAGAAATGGACCTTTTCATAATACCGACTCTCATTCACTTCCTTTTTTTATTTTGCATCTTTGTGAAAGATCCCGGCACAACATCATGTATATCCTCAGGAGAATACCTGATAGCAAGGACACGCACGATTCCCAGTACCAGTATCAGTGCTGAAAGGGCAAGGACGAATTCTGAATCGAACTCCTTTGCATACATGCCCACGGCGATCTCGCGCATAACTATCAGGATGGTAGCGTCAGTAACGTATGTCAGTTTTATGCGCTCATGCTCGTGGTAATCCACGAATATGTTGAACAGATCGATCAGTATGAAGATGGTGAGGACATTGGAGACCATATGGTTAAAACCGACATCAAGGGATGAGAAAGCAGTGAACCTGAGTTCCAGCAGGGTAATTCCCATCCCGACGACCAGTGTCAGTAAAAGGATATACAATACAACCGTGGTTATTGAATCGATTATTTTTCTGAATACTTTTGTATTGTCTAACATATTGTTACCTGAAGGAGGAGGAGTCATGGACAATGACCCTCAGGCGTTGAATAAGCAGAAATATATATAGAGTTTCTCTGAATAGAATATATTCAAAGATGTAGAATATATAGAATAAATATATAGATAAAGAGAACGAGACATAAAGAAATTCTGAAATATAACTAAAACAATAAGAAGAAAAAGAAAAAGAGAAAATGGAGTGGATGAAGAATAATCAGGGAATTACTAGAGGTCCCGGTTTCCTGATATTTCACACCTCACTGAACTCCTCGGGATACTCCACAACTCCCCTTACCTCATTCAGTGAACCCTCTACAAGCTCTATTGCCATGAACGCATCATCCGGCACATCATCGAAAGGTGCACGAATGTCCCAGTTTGATGCCGGTCTGAAACCGAAGCCAGAATAGTATTCAGGGTGTCCAAGGACAACTACCGATCTATAGCCGAGATTCTCTGCCACCGTCAAACCCTCCTTTAAAAGGGCACTTCCAATACCATGTTTCTGGAAGTCAGGGAGAACTGCCATTGGGGCCAGTGAAAGAGTATCGAATTCCCTGCCATCGTCAACGATCCGTACCGGGAAGAACAGGATGTGGGCCACTATCCTCCCATCCACCTCTGCGACAAGTGAAAGTTCGGGAACAAAATCGGAATGCATCCTTAAGTTCACAACAAGACGGGCCTCGTTCTCCTGACCAAAAGCGTGATCATTCACCTCTGTGATCGCAAGATAATCATTGTCCTCTTCTTTCCTGATAAGCATATTAATCCCAAAAAAAAGAAAGAATGCCTGAAATAAATATTTTGCCTAACAACCCGAGATCATTTATAAGTATAGGATACATTAGCCCGGTTACTTGTCAGGTCTGCAATGCGTGAGATGAAAGCTTCCTCTGTACCTTTTCTAACTTCAACCGAAATTTCCACAATATCGGTGTAACTCTCATCAAGCAAGCTTCCAAAATTTCCCACCAGTTTTTTCACAGACTGCATATCGGAATAGCTGCCCTCCACTTTCAAGGCCAGGGTCTCATGAACTTCAATTACCCCGGCGTCCTCAATAGCTGCAACAGCTGCCTCCCGGTAGGCCCTGGAAAGGCCTCCGAAACCCAGTTTGATCCCACCGAAATAGCGGGTCACCACCACTGCAACATTGGTCAGTTCCTTAAGCTCCAGCACCTTGAAGACAGGTTTTCCGGAACTGCCTGCAGGCTCACCGTCATCGTCATACTTTGCCACAAGGGTGCTGCCATTCCTGATCAGATAAGCAGAGACGTTGTGGTTGGCATCGCCGTATCGCTCCATTAGGCAATTTACGAAGGCCTTTGCGTCCTCTTCATTCCTTATGGGAGCGGCATGGCCTATGAAGACCGAGTTCTTAAACTCCTTTTCAGCAACACCATCAGACCTGACCGTTCGATACAAGGGAACACCTGCACAACAAAGTGAATATTAATAAGAGGTAAACATCTATGATTAAACCTGTAGAAGAAAGTAGATGCTATACCGTGCAATCTCAAGAGATAGCTGATAATACATAAAATAGAGGGATAAGATGTTATACCGCAAATTTGGAAAAACCGGAGAAGAAGTTCCAATACTTGGTTTCGGTTGTATGAGGCTGCCTGTGCTCGATGGTAAAGAGGACAGGATCGATGAAGAGCAGGCAACCCGGATGATAGAGTACGCCATTGAAAAAGGAGTGAACTATTTTGACACTGCATATCCCTACCATGAAGGAGAAAGTGAACCTTTTGTGGGAAAGGTCCTGAGCAGGGGCTATCGTGAGAAGATATATCTTGCTACTAAACTACCCCTGTGGTTTGTGGAAAAGAGAGAGGATATGGACCGATTCCTTGAAGAACAGCTCCGCAGGCTGCAAACAGACTACTTCGACTTCTACCTCATGCACGGGTTCACGAGAGGGCACTGGAAAAAAATGAAGGAACTGGGTATGTTCGACTTTATTGAAAGTGCACTATCAGAAGGAAAAATAAAGTATATAGGCTTCTCTTTCCACGACGATATAGAGGTGTTCAAAGAGATTGTAGACGGCTATGACTGGGATTTCTGTATGATACAGTACAACTTCATGGATGAGAACTATCAGGCAGGAAAGGAAGGACTTCTGTATGCTGCTGAAAAAGGTCTTGGCATTGCCATCATGGAACCTCTTCGCGGAGGAAGTCTTGTGAAGGTCCCTGATGACGTGCAAAATATCTGGGACAGCGCGGATGTTAAGCGCACACCTGCAAACTGGTGCCTCCAGTATCTGTGGGACCAGCCACAGATCAACATAGTCCTTAGCGGTATGAGCAATTTCGAGCAGCTGGAACAGAACATCACCTATGCTGAGGAAGGAATTGCAGGCTCACTCTCTGAAAAAGAGCATAATATCATCGAAAGTGTCCGGGAATTTTATCTTGAAAAGACAGAGGTCAACTGCACTAACTGTAACTACTGTATGCCATGTCCTTCAGGTGTGAACATACCTGCTGCATTCACTTACCTAAACAGTGCCTCCATGTACGGTAACCTTGAGAAAGCACGCCATCACTACGAACTTTTCGTGCCACCTGAGGAGCGTGCATCCGGATGTATTGAATGCGGAGCTTGCGAAGAAAAATGCCCGCAGCACATTTCAATAAGAGAAATGCTGAAGCACGCTTCAAAAGTCCTTGAGAACTGAAAAAATAAGTACATACTTAAAAAAATTCATATATAATCAAGTATTCATAATGATGAGTATAGTATATTTTCTTTGGAAGGCAGCCCCGAATGACAGGTATTATGGAAAGTACCACAATGAGTGATGCACTTAATGTGGAAGAGAACAGATGCAACTTCCTCATAGAGAACATAAGCGATATCTTCTATATTCTGAAACCCGAAGGTGTGATCGATTACATCAGTCCCCAGATAAGCAAATTCGGACTGGATTCACAAAAGATGCACCAAACCCATTTTCTCAAATACATTAATTCATCTGACCGCGAGATCCTTGCATCCGGATTCAGGAAGATGATGGATGAAGGTACACCTTTTGATACACTTCTCAGGGTAGTCGACAGGGATGGTGAAGAGCACTGGATCGAGAACCATGCTGAGTTCCAGAAAGGTGGGAACAGCAATAGCTCCAGGATCATCGGCATAATGAAGGATGTCACCGAGCATATAGCAATGGAGAAGGAACTCCAGAAATTACGCAACCATCCCGATGAGAAGCCTGAGAGGATGTATGCTGAGCTTGTAGCTTCCAATGAAGATCTCAAAAAAGAGATAGATGAACTTAAAAGGACTGGCGAGAGAATCAGTGGCCTCAGCCAGTTCCAGCAGACAGTTATTGAGAACGCGGACATATGGCTTGATGTCCTTAACAAGAATGTTGAGGTAGTCATATGGAACAATGCCGCAGAAAGGATAAGCGGTTATGCAAGAGATGAGGTTGTCGGAAGCACCCAGATCTGGGAAAAGCTGTATCCTGATGAAGAATATCGGGAAAAAGTATTTTCAACGATATCAAGGATAATCGATGAGGGACTGGAGATATCTGAACTTGAGACCACCATTACAAGAAAAGATGGTGAAGAACGCATTGTCTCATGGAACTACAAAAGGCTGCTTAACACAAAAGGAGAGAATATCGGCACAATAGGCATCGGAAATGACATTACCAAAAAAAAGGAAGCAGAAGAGATGCAAAAAAAGCATGTCCACTTCCTGCAGGAACTCATTGATGCCATCCCTGCACCTATATATTACAAAGATAAAAATGGAGCTTACCTTGGATGCAACAAAGCGTTTGAGAACTTTTCAGGAAGCAGGAAAGAAGATATCGTCGGGAAAATGGCATCTGATCTTCAGGTTGAAGAACTGGTCTGCGAACCAGATCACACAGATGTGGAACTTATCAGAACTGCCGGCTCGAAGATATATGAGAAAGAGGTTGTCTATGCCAGTGATCAGAAAAAACACAATATAATGGTAAATAAATCTGTTTTTACCGACATAAAAGGCAATGTTCTGGGCATCATAAGTGTTATTTTTGATATCACGGACCGTGTCCGGTCTGAAATGAAACTAAAAGATTATGCTGAACAACTCGAACATTCCAATGAACTCAAGGACATCTTTACAGACATCATGCGCCATGATCTCCTGAACCATGCAAATGTCGTCAACGGGTTTGCCTACATGCTGCTGGAGATGGAAAAGGATGAAAAAAAGAGGAATAAACTTGAGAACATCGAAACAAGTAACCGTAAGCTTATGGAACTCATTGAGTCTGCAGCTTCTTTTGCAAAATTCGAAACTATTGATGATATCAAATTTGAGTCAATCGATCTTTCAGGTATGTTAAAGGATGTCTCTAAAAATTTTCATTATCAGGCCAGCCAGAAAAAAGTTATTATCGAATATCCCGAGCATGGAACCTACAATGCAGTGGCAAATCCCATGATCGAAGAAGTCTTTGCAAATCTCATATCCAATGCCATAAAATATGGTCCTGAGAACTCAAAAGTGACCGTTGATATCCTTGACATGGAACACGAATGGAAGGTTACAGTCACCGATTTCGGAGACGGGATTCCGGATGATGAGAAGTCACTTGTATTTGACCGTTTCAAACGACTTGAAAAAGGCAATGTCAAAGGAACCGGACTGGGACTTGCTATTGTCAAAAGGATCGTTGACCTTCACGGAGGAACTCTCAGCGTAGAGGACAATTCAAAAGGAAACGGAACAGTCTTCGGAGTAACTTTCAGGAAAGCCTGAAATCCTCAGGTAACTTAGTGACTAGAGAACAAAATCATGGATTCCATAACTTAAAAATGCAAACCTTTTAAACTTCTTGTTCCTGCATATTTGATTTCATATATCAGAAATATATACAGTATGGCAGATACTCAAATGCTTTTTTTAGAAAGAGGGAAGAGAACAAATATAGTTATATATGTGGCATGAACATAATAATATCCTGTTTTGTTTTTTCACTGCACTGGGGGGGAAATTATAGAAAAAGATATTACAGATTATATTTCCATAAAGGATCTCGTTAACAAAGGTTAGGTAAAATATCGATACCTTATCGAGAACACCAATGATATAGTTTATATCACAGATGAAGATGGTACAATTCTTTACATCAGTCCCCAGATCAGGAGATATGGATTTGATCCTGAGGAAATGGAAAATAAAGCTTTTTCAGATTTCATACATCCGGAAGAACGTGAAAATATCCTTGCCGCTTTCCGGAAGGCCATGGTGGAAAAAAAACCACCACCAACCACATTCAGGATGCCTGACAGTGACGGAAATATCCACTGGATAGAAAATTATCCACATTTTCAGAGCGATAAGAATGGTAACTCCAGAGGATGGATCGGAGTACTTAGGGATGTGACCAAAAACAAATTCATTGAGGGAGAACTAAAAAAATACCAGAATCGTCTGGAAGAGCTCGTAGAGATAAGAACAACTGAGCTTAAAGCGTCCAACGAAAAACTGAAACAGGAGATCGCAGAAAAAAAGCGTGCAGAAGAAGCACTAAAACATAAAGAGATGCATATCAGTACCCTTTTTGATGTTGCCCCAATAGGAATCGGTCTTACACGTGACAGGAAAATACTGGATGCTAACGGAGAGGCTTATCGACTGCTTGGATATTCAAAAGAGGAAGTGGTCGGAAAAGATACCCGGATGTTCTACCCATCCGATGAACATTACAGGCTTGTAGGTAAAGAAATTGAAGCCACCATAAATGAAAAAAAGACACGTACTGTACAAACCCAGTTCGTAAACAAAAGTGGGAATGTAATAGACATCTCCCTTAAACTTGCACTCCTTGACATTGAGGACCCATCAAAAGGTATCATGTACACACTTCAGGACATCACAGAAATTAAAAAATACGAAAAAGCCATCAGGGAAAAAGAAGCAAAGATCAGGAGTGTCTTCCTTGCAACACCGGTAGGTATCGGAGTGGTCTGGGACAGAGTCTTCAGAGATGTTAATGACAATATGTGTGATCTTGTCGGATACTCCAGGGAAGAGATAATCGGAGCAAATACACGTTTTCTATATCCTGATGATGACGAGTACTACAGGATCGGTGTCCTCTTGCAGGAAATGATAAGGACAAAAGAGCCGCTCAAAACACATGGAAAATGGATGCGCAAAGACGGGAAAGAGATAGATGTTGAATTTACCTTTGCACTTATAGATCCAAACGATACAGCTGCAGGAATAACTTTCACATTAAAGGATGTCACTGAAAAATTACTGTCTGAAGAAAAAATATGCAATCTTACCCAGTTCCAGCAAACTGTTATTGAAAATGCGGATATCTGGCTAAATGTCCTTAACGATAAGGCAGAGGTCATTATATGGAACAATGCTGCTGAAAAGATAAGCGGATATTCAAGGGAAGAGATAATTGGAAGTGACAGGGTCTGGGAACTTCTCTATCCTGATGAAGAATATCGCAAAGGAGTCTTTGCAGAGGCAAAAGCTATTCTGGAACAGGGAAAGCGGGTAGCAGGGTTTGAGACCACCATCAAAAGAAAGGATGGGGAACAACGCACAATATCATGGAACTCGAGAAACCTTGTTAATGAAAAAAAGGAAGTAATCGGATCTATAGCCATTGGAAATGATATTACACAACGAAAAGAGGCTGAAAAGGTCCAGAAGACATACTTCCATTTCCTTCAGGAACTGATCGATGCTGTCCCGATTCCTGTATTCTATAAGAACAAAGATGGTATGTACCTTGGATGCAACAAAGCATTCGAGTATTTCGTTGGTATCAGGAAAGAAGACCTTGTCGGGAGAACCGTTTTTGAACTTGCACCAGAAGACCTTGCAACAAAATATTTTGAGAAGGACAACGAGCTTTTTGAGAAAGGCGGGATTCAGATATACGAATCACTCACCGAATCGCTGACTGATGGTTCAAGAAGAAGGGTCATGTTCAACAAATCCCTTTTCACAGACCTCAACGGCGAAAAGGCCGGCCTTGTCGGAGCAATTTTTGATATAACCGAGATCAAGGAAAACGAAGAAACACTGAGGAGATATGCGAACCAGCTTGAGAGTTCGAACGAGATCAAAGGCATATTTACAGACATCCTGAGTCATGATATCCTGAACCATGCTACTGTCATAGACGGATATACATGTCTTCTGCTTGCAGAAGAAGAAGACGAAAATAAACTGGTAAAACTGGAAAAGATCGAGAACACTAACAAAAAACTCATAGAACTTATTGACTGTGTGGCAGCTCTTGCCAAACTGGAATCAATGGATGAGATCAGGGCAAAACCTGTGGATATTGTTAAGGTATTGAATGACTGTAAATCCCAATTCGAATATCAGGCTGCACAAAAAAACATACAGATAATGTTTGATAACGGGAGAAAATGTGATACATTTGCCAACCCGATGATAGAGGAAGTATTCATAAACCTGATATCAAATGCTGTGAAGTACAGCCCTGAGAACGAAGACATAATTATTGGAGTTAAAGACCAGAATGAAAACTGGACGGTAACAATAGCTGACTCCGGAGAAGGTATTCCGGATAAAGACAAGAACATGATTTTTGACCGGTTCAAAAGAGCAGTCGGAGACTGCAATGTAAAAGGAAGCGGACTTGGTCTCGCAATTGTCAAGAGAATAGTCGAGCTGCATGGCGGAGAGGTTGGAGTGGAAGACAATCCGAATGGTCTGGGAAGTGTTTTCTGGGTAACTTTAAAGAAAGCTTAAATCATTATTAAAACAAAATAGAACAATTGATACGGAGGTTATTGAAATGAAAGAATTTACAAAGGAAGAACTTTCGAAATACAACGGTCAGGATGGAGAGAAGTGCTACATAGCATATCAGGGAAAGGTCTATGATGTAACCGAAAGTATGCTCTGGGATGAAGGAGATCACCAGGGAATGCATGAAGCCGGAATAGACCTTACAGAGGAAATGGACGATTCACCACATGACGATGAAGTTATGGAAGAATTCCCTGTTGTCGGTACATTGGCAAATTAAGATATTTTAAAGAGAATTTAAACGGACATTATTGAAATGCCCAAAATTTTTATTTTACCTTTTTGCATGAGTGTTTCCTTATAGTACTCCCACATGACATAATATAGCTGAAATCGGCAATTTATGGGCGATTAATGGAAAGTTATATAAAGAAATTTCCCAACTTGAACTCATGAGCAAGTATGTCGTAAAATGTACGAAATGCGGAGAAGTCAGCGATCCATATGCCTTACATTGCCCAAATGATGATGCATTGCTGCGTACAGATTATTCAAAAAAGCAGATCGAACCGGCAGACATGCCCGGTATCTGGAGATACTGTGACTGGTTGCCTGTGAACGGGATAATAGAAGAGGGGTCCGGAAGGCCTGTTACATACAAAAGTGAAGGTTTTGCAAAAGAACTGGGACTTCAGGACCTTAACATCACTTTTAACGGTTACTGGCCTGAAAAAGAAGCCTTCATAAGTACATGCAGCTTCAAGGACCTTGAATCCTTCCCGACAATGCAGCGTCTGATCGAGAGGGATGAAGAACGTATAATGGTGGTCGCCTCAGCAGGCAATACTGCAAGGGCATTTGCTCATGTGGCATCCATAACAGGGCAGAAGTTACTGCTAATAGTACCAAAGAACAGCATGCATCGCCTCTGGACAACGAGTGAGGATACATCCACCATATGTACAATAACAGTAGAGGGCGACTACTACCAGGCTATCTCAATGGCAGAAAAGATAGCAGCAAAAGATGGATTTGTAAGTGAGGGTGGTGCCCGCAACGTTGCCAGAAGAGATGGGATGGCTACCGTTATGCTGGATGCAGTGCTTAAAACCAAAAAACTTCCACATCACTATTTCCAGGCAGTGGGAAGCGGAACCGGCGGCATCTCTGCATGGGAAGCATCCATGAGACTTCTTGAGGACGGACGCTTCGGCAACAACATGCCACGACTTCATCTTGCACAGAATCTGCCTTGTGCACCCCTTTACTCATTATGGACCGGTAATGAGGTCAACGGAAATTGTCCTGAAGAGATGCATGACGATGTGCTCTACAACAGGAAACCTCCATATTCAGCTCCCGGCGGAGTAAAAGATGCACTTGATGATACTAATGGAATGATCCATGGGATCACGAACAAAGAAGCTGAAGATGCACAGAAACTCTTCGAAGAGACCGAAGGCATCGATATCTTGCCGGCACCGGGTGTTGCATGCGCTGCACTGGTAAAAGCTGTAGAAACAGGCGGAATAAAGACCGATGAGCAGATCGTACTGAACATCACCGGTGGCGGACAAAAACGACTGGAAGAAGAATTAACTACAAAAAAAATGGATGTCGGGCTAACTGTATCCCCGGCAGACCCGGATGCTGAGAAAAAGATACTGGAAAAGCTTTCCGAACTTTTCAACCAGGGAGGTTATTGAATGAACAATTCTATCAGGCTGACGATCATCGGAGGCGTTAACAAGGACGGTGCAAAGGAAGCGATCGAGAGGGTTGAAGTGAATCCTGGAGACATTCTCGGAATAGTCGGACCCACGGGTTCCGGAAAAAGTACACTTATCGATGATATCGAACAACTGGCACAGGGAGACACACCCACCGGACGCCGGATCCTTATCAATGACGAAGAACCGGACACAAGAATGAGGGTTGACCCCCGCCTGAAGCTCATAGCACAGCTTTCACAGAACATGCATTTCCTTGCTGACATGAGCGTTTCCGAATTCCTTCAGATGCATGCCAGAAGCAGGGGAAAGGATCCCGAACTTATGCACAAGGTCATCGAGCTTGCAAATATCCTCACAGGAGAACCTATTCGTGAGGATGATCCACTTACCGTTCTTAGCGGTGGCCAGTCACGCTCCCTTATGACCGCCGACATCGCGGTTATAAGTGATTCACCTATAGTGCTCATCGATGAGATAGAGAACGCCGGAATAAAAAAGCAGGAAGCTCTGAAACTTCTGGCAGGGGAAGGAAAGATCGTGGTTGTTGTTACACATGATCCTGTACTTGCCCTCATGGCATCCCGCAGAATAGTAATCAAGAACGGAGGAATGTCCGATATCATCGAAACGAGTATCGAAGAAAAGGATGTTGGAAGCCGTGTCTCAGAAGTTGACAGCTGGATGATGGACCTTCGCGAGATCATTCGCAGGGGAGAAATCGTGGAAGGTGTCGTATGAAACTGGTAGTTATTGCAGGAACACCGGGTTCTGGAAAAACGTCTGTATTATTGCACACCATACAAGCCCTGAAAAGACGAGGTAACAAACCTGCAGTAGTCAAGGTCGACTGCCTCTGGACCGATGACGACAAGAGGTTCGCAAGACTTGATGTCCCTATCAGAGTAGGTCTTGCAAGAGATATGTGCCCGGACCATTTTACGATCTACAATACAGAGCCAATGCTCCAGTGGGCAGAAGAGGAAGGTTCCAATGTCCTACTCAATGAGACCGCAGGACTGTGCTTAAGGTGTGCACCATATCCGGATTCCTGTCTGGCGGTCTGTGTCATTGATGTTACCACCGGTCCGAACACACCTTTGAAAGTGGGACCACTGCTTACAACAGCAGATATCGTTGTCATGACAAAGGGAGATATCGTTTCACAGGCAGAACGTGAGGTATTCAGGGAGAGGGTACTGGAGGTCAATCCCGAATGCATGGTGGTTGAGGCTAACGGACTTAGCGGAAAAGGTGCCATCGAACTTGCAGAGCTTATTGAGGAAGGTGCAGAAGCAGATATTGAGGACATGACACTCAGATACAACCCTCCACTTGCAATCTGTACCCTCTGCAGCGGTGAGAAGCGCGTGGAACGCAAATACCACATGGGAGTTCTTCGCCACCTTGACGGATTCATGGAATACAAGGGGGAATGAACAATGCAGGAGATATTTGAACTGCTGCCCGGATATAATTGCGGCAAATGCGGATACAAGCAATGTCGTGATCTTGCAGAGAACATGAGAAGAGCAGAGGACATCGGACTCTGCCCCTTCATGGGCAAACAGCAGTTCGCTGAGAACAGGAAGAAAATTAAAGAGTTGTTAAAGGAAAGGTCTGAAAGCACGAATATCATCGGTGTGATCGACGGGCTGGAAGCTGATTTTACCCTTGCACCACTTGATGGTGAACCAACATGCAGGGAAGATATCCATCCCATTGACGGAACCGATCTGAAAAAAGGTGACCTTGTAAGGTACCGCCCCCTTGGATGTCCCATAACACATTTTGCAAAGGTCATCGAAGCATCCCGTGGAATGACCACCATCCACATGGTTGGTCCTGTCCAGCGCCTTGGAAATGAGAATGTTGAGTTCATCGATGCAGGTATCTGCCTGATCTTTGCTTTTGACGGCAAAGTGGAGACTGGTCGTATCCCCAGAGTTGGTGAGACCGTGAAGTTCATTCCCACACATTGCATGATGCAGAAAGTACATTCAGGAATCGTTGTCGGAGTAGAGGAAAGGAATGTCAGGATCGAAGCTATCGACCTGAAAGTGTGGTGATATAATGGACCAGAGTACATCAGTTTTCAATGGAATGAGAATGGCAGGTATCGACCTTGTTGT
>JBNJIC010000033.1:0-11652 GCA_051749005.1 Halobacteriota archaeon
CGGAGCTGGTCCTTGGTGATCTGCTGGCATCGGGGTCTGTGGATGCGGCCGTCAGAGGAACTGCAAAGGCTTCGGTAACTCTTTCTCATCTCAAGGATGTTCTGAAAATAGACCGCCTGCATCGTATGGCCTTTCTTCTGACATCCGAAGGCGTCCCGTTCTTCCTCGCACCTGTGGGGATCGATGAGGGAAATGACCTTTCAGACAAGATCAAACTTGTTAAACTTGGTGTGGAACACATGCGAAGGTTCGGCGTTGAGCCGGTTGTAGGTGTCCTCTCCGGTGGCAGAATGGGTGATCTCGGAAGGCACGAGAACATTGACCGCACGCTTGCAGATGCTGACTTCCTGGCAAGCAGGTTGCGGGAAAATGGTATATGTGCAAAGCATTATACAATACTTATCGAGGATGCCATAAAGGAGGCAAACTTCATCTTTGCCCCGGATGGTATAACCGGTAACCTGATCTTCAGGACCCTTGTTTTCCTTGGAGGAGGGGACGGTATCGGTGCACCTGTATTGATGGATGATCATGTCTTCGTGGACACATCACGCGTCGGTGGCCATTACACAAAGGCCATAATGCTTGCAAGTGCTCTCGTGAACATGAAAAATGAGAGAAACAGATCTTGATTGTATGAATTATGGGGTGTTGACATAGAAACTGTTGCATGTGGATGGCCTGTTGTTAAAGGTGACTTTACTTCCGGAAATTCAGATTCCTGTATTGCAGTAATAACTCTTGCAAGCTCACTTAAACCTTATGATGAAGCTGCCATGTGGGGGACCTGCAAGACCGAGAACCTTGGTGCAGAGAAGATCATCATAAACACGGTATCGAATTCAAATATCAGGTATCTCCTTATCTGTGGCACTGAATCCAGAGGTCACCTTGCAGGAAAAACGCTTGTTGCACTTCATAAGAACGGCATAGACGGGGACGGGCGGATCATAGGTTCTGATGGAGCGATACCCTTTATAGAGAATGTCAGCAGGAATGTCATTGAACGCTTCCAGAAGCAGATAAGTCTCATTGAACGTATCGGCCTGGTGGATCCTGATGAGATCCGTCGGATCGTTGATGAATACAAGGACAAAAAAGATCCGTATTGTGAAGCAGCTTTCGTTGTGGAGAGTGCCAGGAAGAAAAGAAGGCAGGTCATGGATATCACATCAGGCGACATCATGATTTCAGGTAATGTGATGCTTGATTCGGCTTCCGGTATAGTATGTGAAGTGGATTCCAAGTAAGTATCGTTATACTGTTATACTGTTATCTTAATAATTGTTATATTTCGTAGAGGTTGTGTTCATGTTCAGGTTCCAGAAAGAGCAGGAGATCATCAATATTGCAGGTGTGAAGATCGGAGGCCAGCCGGGTGAGCTGGCAACAGCGCTTGCAGGTACTATATTCTATGAAGGCCACAGCATCGTGGAAAACGCTGATGCCGGAATATTTGACAGGGCAGGGGCAGAAGTCCTTGTGAACATGCAGGATTCTATGTCAGATGAGACCGGGAATCCGGCTATCGTCCACATCTTTGCCAATACTTTTGAGAGTATGAAGAGATATGTCGATTTTGTGGCATCAGTAAGTGATTCTCCGTTCATCATCGATTCTCCACAGCCTGCTGTGAGGATTGCTTGTGCAGAATATGTCACTGACATCGGTCTTGCTGACAAGACCATCTACAATTCCATTAACATGAGCATCAGCGATGATGAATGTGCAGCCCTTGCAGATTCCGATATTGACAGTTCTATCATCCTGGGTTTCAATGCAATGGATTCCTCCCTTGGCGGCAGGATGGCATTGCTGGAGAACGGAGGCAAACTGATGGAAAGGGGCCTGCTGGAAATTGCTGATGAATGTGGCATCATGAACATTCTTATTGATCCCAGTATCACTCCCATGGGAGATGGTGCAGGCGTAGCCCTTCGCATGACCATGACCGCCAAGGCGAAGTGGGGCTATCCTGTAGGATCCGGAATTCATAATGCTCCTTCTTCCTGGAGCTGGCTTAAGTCTAAAAAGAAGGAAGACCCACTGGTCTACAGGATGTGTGATATTGGAACGGTTTCCATGCAGCAGCTTGCAGGCGGCGATTTTGTTCTCTACGGTCCCATCGAGAATGCAAAGTACACTTTCCCGCTTGCAGCCATGGCGGATATCATGATCTCGGAGGCATCCTCTGATCTTGATATAGAGCCATCATCCTCACACCCGCTTAACCTGCTGGTGTGATCCCATTTTTGGAAATACTTATGTATCGTATGGGTGCATATTCTTTTTAGCTTTCCCGGGTTGATGTGGCATGAAAGAACTTAAGATCAGTATTTCTGATGAGTTGTATAAGGAACTATCAAAGCTTAATGATAAGGATTCCTTTCTGACAGAACTTATTGAGAATGAGCTGAAAGTATCTCTCGGGGACGAAAAAAGCGTTGATGCTGATTCCATTGCTGATGCTCCCTCCAAAGATGGTGATGATATTGATTCTGTTTCCGGGGAGGTATCGGGAAAACTTCCTGAAGAAGCATACTTTGAACTTGAAGATACTTTTAAAGACGAAGGATCTGTAGAAGAAAGCGAAGAGCAGTCTCTTACTTTACCTTGCGATGGAAGCCTGGTGGACCCAGATGACCTCGATGGATGTGCTGAACTTTACACAGATCTCGATCTTGAAGATATGGTCAGGGATGAAGCAAAACCGGCTCCTGATGTAGTCTCTTTTTCTGAAAAGGAGGCCAATGTTCCGGTTGAAAACATATATTCCTTGCAGAACATCATCTTTGATCTTGCAGACCGTATCTGTGAGCTTGAGAAACAGATAATGGATATGAATTCCAGTATACAGTTCATTAAAGAAAGGCCTATGATATCGAATATGGCTGGTGTCAATGTTGAAGGTCAGCATTCCTCTGTGGTCCGATCAGATGTTGCTGATACAGAAAGAACTGAGAACCCGGTCCCTTATGCTACTCTTTCCTTCCCTGAGCTTAAGATACCTCCTGAATTGCTGGATGATATTGAAGATTCTTCAGCAGGAATTGAAGTTAAAAATGAGATGGGGGGCCAAACAGAAAGTAAGTTTCATGATTATTCGACAGATCATATTGAAGAAGTTTCTTCAAAGGAACCGGTTCTGAAGCCTTTATTGTTTGATGCTGATTTTCCGGTATTGGCTTCACCGATCAAAGCAGTGGGAGGACCTTCTGTGAATGCGGAGAAACCAAAAAATCCTTTGCCGGATGAAACAGTTCCGACCACTGACAAACTCGAAAGCTGCATATTTGCTTATCTGCCGTCCGGGTCTCAAGTAAAGAAAGATGTTATCAAAAGCCTTCTTTCCAAAAGGTATGCTGATTCAGAGGTGGAGTCTAAAATAGATAATCTTCTGTCAGCCGGCAGGATATCTAATGTTGTAAAGGATGACCGGATTTACCTTATGAGGGTTGGCCAAAAGAAATCGGTTTGATCCCCGGATGTATCGACCTGAACTTATGTAAAGTGAATTATAGTAAATTCAAATTAAAAAAGGAATAAGCTGCCTGATAAGCAGCTTTAGTCCCTGATAGCTCCTCTGTTTGCGGAGCTGACTGTTTTTCGATATCTTGAAAGATAACCTGTGACCTCTTTCTCGACGGGCTTGAAATTTTTTCTTCTCTTTTCAAGTTCTCCGTCTGAAACATTGAGCTCAAGCTTTCTTGCAGGCATGTCGATCTCGATGATATCGCCTTCCTGTATGAGTCCGATAGTTCCGCCTTCATAGGCTTCAGGTGAGATATGACCTATGCATGGTCCTCTTGTACCACCTGAGAACCTTCCGTCGGTGATAAGTGCCACGGAATCGATGAGTCCCATCCCTGCGATTGCCGATGTTGGTGAGAGCATCTCGCGCATACCCGGACCTCCTTTTGGTCCTTCGTACCTGATGACAACGACATCCCCCGGACTGATCTCGCCTTTCATGATGGTTGACATTGCTTCCTCTTCACTATCGAATACTCTTGCAGGACCGGAGTGTTTGAGCATCTTCTCATCCACAGCTGCCTGTTTGACAACTGCTCCGTCAGGTGCCAGGTTTCCTTTCAGGACTGCAATTCCGCCTTCCTCGTGGAGAGGGTTCTCGAGTGTTGTCAGTATGCGGGCATTCAGATTCGGGTTGACGATGACGAACTCATCTACATTCTCGCCAACTGTCTTTCCGGTGATGGTCTTCTCGTCAAGGTTGAGCTTTGACTTAAGCCTCTTCATGATAGCATGAACTCCGCCGGCTCTCTCGAAGTCGAGCATGAAGTTCTCTCCGCCGGGCCTGAGTCCTATCAGGTGGGGTGTTGTCTTGCTGAGCTCATCGAACTTCTCAAGCGGGAGTTCAATTCCGAACTCGTGTGCGATGGCAGGCAGGTGAAGTGTTGTGTTCGTACTTCCTCCTACCGCAAGATCGACCATGATAGCATTCTCAAAAGATCTCTCGGTGACGATCTGGCGTGCGGATATACCTTCCTTTACAAGGCCCACGATCATTTCACCTGATTCTTTTGCAATTCGCATCTTCTTTGCATCGACCGCATGGGCGGTTGCACAACCTGGCAGGCTGAGTCCGAGTGCCTCTGTCATACATGCCATAGTGTTGGCTGTGAACATTCCTGCACATGAGCCTGCACCGCAGCAGCACATATCTTCAAGCTGTTTCAGTTTTTCAGATGAGGCTGAACCGCTCTGGCAGGCCCCGACACCTTCGAAAACTGAGACGAGGTCTGTGTATTTGTCATCAACATATCCCGGTAGCATTGGTCCCCCTGTTACTACCATTGTTGGAATATCAAGTCTTCCTGCAGCCATGAGGTGGGCAGGTGTGATCTTGTCACATGATGTTACCATGATCATACCATCCATCTGCTGTCCCTGGATCATGATCTCAATGGTGTCCTCGATGGCTTCCCTGCTTGGAAGGGAATATTTCATTCCTTCGTGCCCCATTGCGATACCATCACAGATGCCTATGGTATGGAATTCGAAAGGAACGCCGCCTGCATTTCGAATACCGGCCTTTACCGCTTCTGCGACCTTGTCTAAGTGGATGTGTCCCGGAATAAATTCAGTCCAGGAATTCACAACAGCTATGAATGGCTTCTTCATCTCAGAATCGGTAACCCCTATCGCTTTCAAAAGCGACCGGTTTGGTGCACGTGAATCTCCTTTCTTTGTATTGTCACTTCTCATATGATAACCTCAGTAAAACTCCATGACGTACTATCCTACACGATTAAACTATAAGTACACTATGATAAATTGACTTCAAAAGGTTCATTTATAAGGAATCCTTCCATTCTAAACCTCATGAGAACAGTGATCATAGACGGCTATGTGGACGAACCCGCCTGCTTCGGAGTCCCTCCATATATCTCTCCGTACATACGCTACATAGCTGGAGCCCTGCGTGATAAGGGCATAGCAGAGGATGAAATTCATTATTTTACCATCGATCAGCTCAGGACAGCAACAGCAGACGATGTCCTTGCACTAAAAAGCGCAGACCTTGTGGTCATACTTTCAGGCATGACCGTTCCGGGCAAATACCTGAGATCATCCCCGATTACTCCCGGGGAGATCGAGAACATCTGCAGCCTTTCACCAGGTTTGAAAGTAATAGGTGGTCCCATACGTCTTGGTTTCAGCAAAGAAGGTGGTACTGGTGCCAGTGAGCTGGGTATCGAAGCAGAGGATGTTGTCATTGCAAAGCAGGACATCGAGGCTTTCGTCTATGATCTCTTTGAGAATGGTATTTTGCTCGATCCGGATGATGTTTGTCACAGGTTGAGGACGGTGGCTGAAATTGGAAAGTGGTCCCATCTTGGTGCTTTCATAATAGAAAAACATCCGGAATATCCCTATGTCATGTGTGAGCTTGAGACCTACCGTGGCTGTGGCCGTAAGGCACACTGTTCTTTCTGCACCGAAAGGTTTTATGGTCCTTCTGATTACCGTCCGGTATCAGATGTGGTAGATGAGGTCTCCTCTCTCTATGATGTTGGTGCAAGGTATTTCCGTATCGGAAGACAGCCGGATCTGTTTGGGTTCCATGCCAGGGACATCGGTGCGGACATACTGCAACCTGATCCGTCGGTACTGGAATCACTCTACAGAGGCATACGCAGGGTGGCACCGGATCTTCAGGTGCTGCACATGGACAATGCAAATCCTGCAACCATTGCTGCATATCCTGAGCAGAGCCTTGAGATTATGAAGACCATCATACGTCATCATACATCCGGTGATATTGCTGCCCTTGGGATGGAAAGTGCTGATCCTGCTGTGGTATGTGCCAATGATCTCAAAGCAATGCCTGAAGATGTAATGGAGGTCATCAGACTGTTCAACGAAGTTGGTGCTTCAAGGGGTAGTAGCGGGCTTCCGGAACTTTTGCCGGGATTGAACTTCGTACACGGACTCCCGGGTGAAACAAAGAAGACCTTTGAGATGAACTATGATTTCCTTAAAGATGTACTTGACTCGGAACTCCTGTTAAGAAGGATCAATATCCGCCAGGTAATGGCATTTCCGGGTACCCGGGTCTATGGAAATGATCAGCTTGTGGGAAAACACAAGAAAATGTTCCTGAAGTATAAGGAAAAGATTCGCAAGGAGGTCGATCTGCCAATGCTTCAAAAGGTCATTCCGAAAGGTACAGTACTTCGGGATGTGATGTGTGAGGTCCATGACGAGAGCTCAAAGCACGAGCTGACATTTGGAAGGCAGTTCGGCACCTATCCTTTACTTGTAGGTATGCCGATGGCACTTCCGCTGTGGAATTTTACTGATGTTGTTATCACGGGTCACGGGCAGCGTTCTGTCAAGGCAATTCCCTATCCTCTTGAGATCAATTCTGCACCTCTTTCTGTGATCAGGGAGATCCCGGGTATTAGCGATCTTGAAGCTTCAGAGATATATAGCGGGATACCTTATGGAAGTCGAACTGAGGTTCTGGAAAAGGTAGCCGGAGTGGAAAGACTGCTGGATCATATTATTGTATGATCCTGCTTTTTCTTCTTTCTTTAATGTATGTTCCTTTTTGATCTTATCTTTACTTTTCAATTGATCTGTTCATAAAATCTGCATCTTTCAAAACCTTCAGGCTCACAAAGCTTCCTGCAATTATGTTAGTATAATATGTGAGCGCTCTCCAGGCCAGTACTGTTATTCCTATCAATGCCGGAGATGCCACCAGTACTGAGAAAAGTGAGCTTGCTCCGAACTCTGCCACTCCGCTTGCTCCCGGGGTTGCAGGTATGATCATTACGATCGTTAGCAGGATCTGTGCTGCGAATGCCACCACCACTTCTGGTGACTGGTTCAGTCCGGATAGTATGACCGGTAGGATGGAATAGAGTGTGCAGCGATAGATTATTGTGCATATTGTGCCGTAGAGCAGACCTTTTCTTCCTTTTCTCAACAGGTATCGCAGTCCAAAGTGGAAATCGTCCACCTCCGTATCTACTTTCTTCAGCAGATGTGCAAGTGCTTCATCGGTCTTCTTGCCATGGAATCGTCTTGTCCTGTGTACGATGAAATGTATCATTCTTTTTATACGATGAGGCTTCCATACGGCGTATATCAGTATCCCCAGAGCTGAGAGTAGAACTGCTTCCCCGGTGATCAGAAGGATGTCGAAGTTATCTCCGGGGATCACACCTCTGAAAATGTAAAGTGCGATAGGTGCTGTCAGGAGTATCAAAAAAGCATCAGTGAGTCTCTCACCAACGATGACTGATGTCGCCTGTCCAATGGGTATTTCATTCTTTGAAAGAAGATGGATCCTCAATGCCTCTCCTCCGGCAGAAGATGGTGTGACTGCAGCTACCAGCAGACTTGATATGGCGATCTCTGTGGTCTTTAATGAACTGATGTCGTGTCCCAGGGACTGGCACATGAACTTTGTGCGAAGTCCCCAGATGACGTAGGAAAAAAGCTGAAGTGCAATGGCTGCAACTATTGCTTCTTTTTTGATGTTAAGGATAGAATCGATTGTGGTCGTATCCACTGTGAAGACCAGCAGTAATACAATTGATGTAAAGCTTAACAGCAATGATATTACGAGCCACTTAAAGAATCGATTCATGTTCCTACATTATTCTTTATTTATCTCATTCGAATTCAGGGTCGATTATAGTCTCTTTGATCCTTGAGCCGGGCTTAATATTGATCTCCGGCCATATCTTCACATCGGAATGGATGGTGGAATCATCATTGATATTCACACGGGGACCGATCACTGTTCCGTTCTCAATGCTGCAGTTTTGTCCTATTTCTGTATTATTGTCAATGATAGATCCTGATGCGTTGGAGTTGTTTCCTATGGTGACATCATTGAATATGTATGATGACAGTATCCTGCAGTTATTCTTGATAACACAGTTGGAACCGATGGTTGTGTAAGGTCCTATCAGGACGTTGTCTCCAATGGTGGTGTTCTCACCGATTACAATTGGACCCACAAGCGCTGAGTTTGAACCCACAGCGACATTGTTCCCTATCTTAAGAGGTCCGACGATACGTGAGTTCCTTGTCTTGAAATTCCCTTCAATGGAAGTTCCTGGAAGGGATTCAAGCATCCATCTCTGTGCTTGTCTGTATGCATTTGCACTTCCCACATCTGTCCAGTGGCCGCGGACAAGCATTCCATTGATCTTTCTGTTATTTTCCATCAATGCAGGGAACAGGTCCTTTGCAAAATCATATTGTTCTCCTTCAGGTATCCAGTTGAATATCTCCGGGGAACACATGTATATTCCTGTGCTGGCAAGATTACTGAATATCTCCCCGGGACCCGGCTTTTCCAGGAAACGGTGTATCCTGTTGTTGACGTCCATGTCAGCGATACCGAACTCTCGCGGGTCATCAATGGACATAAGTCCGATGGTTACAATTGCATCGTTTGTCTCATGGAATCGGTACATATTGCGAAGGTTAAGGTCCATGACGTGGTCTCCGCCAACAATGATGAAGGGTTCATCCTTCAGGTACTCTTCTGCGTTCTTAACGCTACCTGCAGTTCCCAGTTTTGTCTCTTCGTAGACGTAGTCGATATGTACTCCGAACATACGTCCGTCCCCGAGGCTTTCTTCTATTTTCTCAGCCATGTACCCTATGGTTATGACTATCTCGCTGAATCCCTCTTTAGAGAGGTGTTCTATCAGATGAACGACTGATGGCTTGTTCAGGATCGGAATACTTGGCTTTGGTCTTTCAAAGGTTAAAGGACGAAGTCGTGTGCCTTCCCCCCCACACATGATACACGCTTTCATATTTCTGAAAACGCCCTTTTCACTTATATTGTTACCGTTATATTATGGAATAAGTGATCATGTTTTCAGGAGATATTAACATCTTTTGCTTTCTGGACAACGATCTCCAGCTCGCCTTCGTATTCGTCCAGTATGCCGGTAACACATACATGGTCGCCGGTAGAGATATCTTCATTGATCTCTTCGGCTCCTTTGTTGTTAGGTATAAAAACAGTTATGGGTTGAGTATTGTGGGCAACTTTAAGAATAAGGTGGTCGCCGGTGTATGTGAGGCGTTTGCTTAAGACCTCTCCCTCCACGAAAACCTTCTCTCCAAGTCCGGATGTGTCGGTAAGTGGCTGAATATCGCCTGTCAGTTCACCGGGCAGGTATGTAAAATAAGCTACTGCCAGTGACAGGATGGCCATCACCAGCAGGACTGCTACGATCTTTTCTTCTTTTTCCATCCTTGATCCGTTTTTGTCTTTTTTATTAATCCTCGACAGATAGAAGGTTTATCTTAATGACAAGGGTTTTTCCTGCAAGCTGGTGGTTGTAGTCTATGAATGCATGTGTGTCATTCATTTTGGCTACGGATACCTGTCCTTGCTGTGTGTAAAGTGCCATTCCCACTTCAGGCTCGATTCCCATCTCTTTGAGCTTACCGATTTCGATCGGCTGGACGAGTTCCTCATTGTACTCTCCATATGCTTCTGCTGCAGGGATTGTGATCGTGCGCTCTTCGCCGATCTCCATTCCAATAACGCCATCGTCGAAGCCTTTGATCATCTGGCCTGCACCCACAGTGAATCCAAGCGGGCTGTATTCCCTTTGAGGGTTATACTGTCCGGCTTCTTTTGCGATCTCTTCCAGTGATGTATCAAAGATAGTTCCGTCTTCAAGCTGGCCAATGTAATTGACAGTGATATTATCTCCTTCTTTTACCATTGTATCTTCCTGATCCCCGGAATTGCTTGCACATCCACTGATTAAGACAATGAATGCAAGTATAACAAGTAATATTGCTTTCTTCATTGGAATCAACAGTCCTAACCTTATAATGTGTGATAAGTATTTTGATATTCTATTTATGAAGTTCTATATTTTTTATTGACATTAGTGTGATCTATCTATTTAATTTGTAGCAATATATATCCTTAAAAATTCTCATTGGATCATTTGTTGTATAATTTTGTATATACTAAATATTTTTATTTCAGTTTAGTATTCCCATATTTTCTGGTTGCAAATACTGGGTTTTTTACTCATATAGTGACTTGCATCTTGATTTTCATGATATTTTGTTGTATATTTTCCAATGTTTATTATTTCTATATAACCTATAATGATTAGTTTTAAATCATTTATAAGATACACAAACGTTAAAATAAAATACACATATAATTCTAAAAACAAACTTTATATACTATGTAGGTATCATTTGTCTTGCTCAATTTCACTTGTTTAATTTAAAATATTATCATATTTGAACTAATATGATGTATGTAATTATTAATTTGGGTGGTAGATGTGTTGTTAAAAACATATTTTTTAAACAAAAGCTTAAAAATCGTAAGAGGTGATCTTGAATGAACATTGTACTTCTCACTGTAGTGGGAATACTGATCGCCATCCTTCTGTTTGGTATTAAGACAGGAATTGGTTGTGGCTTCTCCAACCGCAGCACAAAACAGATCCTTGCGCTGGCAGGCAGCTATTTCATCCTGTCACTGATCATCGGCAGCCTCATAGGATATGTGGACCAGTCGAACCTTGATTATATTACCAGTCTGGGAATGTCCCTGCACGTTCTGGTGGCTTTGCTTCTCATCGGCGCGGGCATCTATACCCAGAAGCAGTGGAACTGTGGCTGTGATGTTTCCCATCGTACATTCCTTGTGATCTCTCTGCCCTGCCCGGTCTGCCTTACAGCACTTTTCATATCCTGTATGCTTCTGGCAGCATCCCTTGAAATGAGCGGGCTCATGATAGGATTCCTTGTAGGTATCGTTTTTTTCGTATCTGTGGTTGCGACCTCCTTCTTGTGTAAGAAGCTGAACAAGACCCCTGAAACCCTTGGTAACATTATGATGATCCTTGGAATCTACTATCTTATGGGTGCCATCCTTGTACCTGCTTACATTAAAACAAAACAAATGAACATCCCTCCATATCACGCACCTTCTGTGGAGATCCTTCCATTCGTGGTCTTTGCAATATTCATTGCAGGTGGATTTGTTCTTGAAAAAATCAGGAGTAATTAAATATGGCTATTGATTCTTCTTTATTTCAGATCATGTATACCGCTTCAGCTTCCATGCTGTATCCGGTGGTAATACTTTTGATCCTGACAGTTGCGTTATCG
>JBNJIC010000033.1:11662-18552 GCA_051749005.1 Halobacteriota archaeon
CGCTTGGCCTTATCGGTGAGTTCATATCTGAATATGCAAAACGCCATCGAAATGTCAAAGAACTGGAACATACAGGTAGGAACGTTCAGGAGAACGTCAAGAATTCCTCCTACGATGAAGCTGCGTCACATCTTCTGAAAATTGATCAGAACCAGCTTGTCACTTCATTTGCACATGATGCAGCAGAGCATCTAAAAAAGAACACGATCTCTTCCATAGACTGGTTGTCTGAAGAATATGAGGTCAGAATGACCAAGCGACTGGAGCAGACAAAGATAATATCCACAGTAGCTCCTATGCTCGGACTGATGGGAACTTTAATTCCACTGGGTCCCGCACTCATCGGTCTTGCACAGGGTGACATCCTCCAGCTTGCCAACAACCTGATGATCGCCTTTGCTACAACCGTACTTGGCCTTTTTGCAGGTATCGTGGGGTACGTACTTACACTGGTCAGGAAAAGGTGGTACTGGCAGGACATGGCAGATATCGACTATCTCGTTGATTCAATGGGGATCGAACAATGAGGAAGAAACGGTATCATCGAACAGGAATCCTCTACGAGGAAGAAGACCAGAACCCCCTGACAGGAGTGGCCAACCTTTTCGATGTTGCCATGGTGTTCTCGGTAGCACTACTGATAGCTCTTGTGATGTCTTACCAATTGCCTGAGCTGCTCAGTCCTACTGAAGATATAACCATCGTAAAGAATCCCGGTCAGGATAATATGAAGATCATAGTCAAGGAAGGTCAGGACATAGAAGTACTGAACATGACCGAACAGATCGGTGGGGGCACAGGTGAGGCTCTTGGTACAGCCTACCAGCTAGCCGATGGTCGTGTCGTTTATGTTCCTGACTCAGGGAACGAAACGAGCACCTGATCATTTCAAGATTATGTGGTAATGGAAATTATAAAATTAGAATGAAATGTGAAATGAAAATGTGTGGATAATGAAAGTTTGTGACACCCCGGACAGCCGCCAAGCAAAGTACCGGGGTGTGTTACACATTATCGGGTGGATAATATGCGAAATATAATACCTCGGTTATTACTTTTAAGTGTTTTGATTTTACTGGCGGTTTCGCCAGTGGTATCGGCTGAAGAACCAATGGTTAACATTACTTATGTGTACTACGAAGAGAGTGATGCCCTGGAAATGGCAGAACTTACTAATGAGTACCGGCAATTTATAGGATATACAGCAATTCCGGCATTCAATGAAAGCTATTATGCAAGTGATCAATTGATTGAGGCTGCAGATAATGGTTTTTTATCATCTCAGGATGTGATTTTATTTGAGATGGTAGGTTCAAAAGTCTACGACACGGTAAGTAATACAACTGGCTTGAACATAAATGAGACTCTAAAAGCAGCCCATGGCAATGGTACCTCTTTGTTAAGTGTGAAGGCTAGTACGAGCACACCATCCTACTTTGACCATATCTCAAATGGTAGTGTTGATGATGAGGTATACAGTTATTACAGCAATATGGATACAGAGGGTGAAGGGCTTGAAAATGCAGAAGATCTCCTCATATGTCTTGCAAAAGATTATGGAAATGATCCCACAATAACAAGATTATTGTCTCCTTTAAGAATAACATATGTTTATTATCAGGAAAGCGATGCTTTAGAGACTGCAAAGCTGACAAACGACCATAGTCAATTTATAGAATATACTGCTATTTCTGCATATAATGCAAGCTGGTATGCAAGTGAACAATTGCTTGAAGCTGCAGACAATGGTCTTTTAGCATCTCAGGATGTAATTTTATTTGAGATGGTTGGTTCTAAAGTTTACAATACAACAAGTGCTACGACCGGATTTAGCATAAACGAGACCCTGCAGGCAGTCCATGATAATGGTACCTCTTTGTTAAGCGTGAAGGCGAATACTAGCACACCTTACTATTTTGATCATATTTCAAATGGTAGTGCTGATGACCAAGTATACAACTATTACAGCAACATGGATGTAACAGATGAGGGGCTTGATAACGCAGAAGATCTTCTTATTTACCTTGCAACAGAATACAGTAATCATCCAATAATCAATTTCTGGGACAATGTAAACGTTGATTACAATGAAATTTTATTTGTTCTTGGTACGGATCATAATGAAGTTTCACTGATCAATGCTGCACAAGATTCAAACATCTCGACAGAATTGAATATAACTATTTTCACAAAAAATGATACTGTACCTGATGATTATGACTTTTCAGAATTTGGTATAATATTCCTTGAAGCTCAGGATGAAAATTCAATTGCAAACTGGACAACAAGTATCAAAGTTGGCAAAGAGCTTGGTTCGAAGGTTATATGTTATGATTTTCCTTCAAACATTTCCCTGTCTAACCTTGACCTATATTCGGACGAATATACAGATATTGAAAGATACTGGGTTCAGGGTGGGCAAACAAACATGGAGAATATGCTCATGTTCATGGGTCAGCAGTTTGCAGATGTATGGGAGCATGAAACAATAGGCGAACCGCAGGTATTGCTTCCAAAAGTGAATATTACTTTCATACTAAATGCAGAAACAAATCTGTACTATCTTGATCAGGTTCTTACTGATAGGGAAGTTGTAGCAGAACGTTTCAATGTTACACTGATGAATGGGGAAGAAGCTACTAGTGTCAGTGATTTTTCCGATCAGGATGTAATTATACTCTACATGGTAGGTGCTGACCAGATCCCTCTTTTCAAGGATGCTCTGATTGATGCCCAAAATAGTGGTACAGAAATAGGTGTCTTTGGAATGGGTGAATTAGCTACAGGAGTCGGAACAATTGATATGGATAGTCTGCCTCATAGCGTCATGGTCGATTATTTCACTAACAGTGGAATTGTCAATATGGAAAGATGGATTCGCTACATCGGATCAAATTTTGAAGATGCCTATATTGAATATGGGCCGGTAACCGAACCTCCTATACCAAAAAATGGCATTTATCATCCGGATGCATTCCCAAGGATTTTTGAGGATAGTACAGAATACCTTGAATGGTATTCAAACCGGATAGATGGTGGCCATGTTTACGATTCAAATGCACCGACTATAGGAATTGTGAATTATGCACTTCAGTCTAATAATCTCGCTTTTACAGCGGACGATGCTCTGATAAGATACATTGAATCAAAGGGTTGTAATGTGATCTATGCAACTGGTCTTGCTTTCATGGATGACGAAGGTGGAAACAGGGCAGCTGAATATTACTCAAAGGACGGAGTTGTCCTCGTAGATTCTATGATATCTCTGAAAGGATTCTACATAAACTTCGATCTGGTAGAAGGTCAGGAATATCTCACTGAATACAACGTTCCGGTAATAAAGGGAATTTATGATTATTACCAGTCACCTTCAGAATACTACAACAGCACACATGGATTAAGCCCGACATCTCTCTATTACCAGGTTGCATATCCTGAGATCGAAGGATGTACGGATTACATATGGGTGGCTGGTATTGTTGAAGATCCGGTAACAGGTCAATCCTATTACGAACCAATAATGGAGCATGTTGAGTGGATATGTGACAGGGCCATTGCATGGGGAGAATTGGGCAAAACAGACAATTCTGACAAAAAAGTAAGTATCATATACTACAACCATGAAGGTGGTAAGAACAACATTGGTGCCAGCTATCTGGATATCGGTTCAAGTTTCACATTGCTTCTTGAGCAGATGAGGGCAGATGGTTACGATATTGGTAATGGTACAATTCCAAATACCAGTGAGTTCATCGATCTGTTCATCGAAAGCAGGAATGTTGGTTCATGGGCCCCCGGAGAACTTGAGAAGGTTGTCAATTCTGGCAATGTGACCCTTGTCCCTGTGGAGGATTATCTTGCCTGGTACAACACTCTTCCAGAATCTGTCAGACAGGATGTTGAAAGTAAATGGGGAACTGCCCCTGGCGATATAATGGTGTATGATGGGGACTTTGTGATCCCTACAGTACAGCTTGGTAACGTCAATTTCATACCACAGCCTACCAGAGGTACCCTTTCAGATGAGAGTATCCTCTATCATGACAAGGAACTTCCACCAACACACCAGTATCTTGCAACATATTTCTGGATCAACAATGTCTATGATGCAGACGCAATGATCCATTTCGGTACCCATGGTACTCAGGAATGGTTGCCTGGAAAGGAAGTTGGTCTATGGAGATATGACTATCCTTCAATAATGGTTGCAGAAACACCTGTGATCTATCCTTACATCATGGATAATGTCGGAGAAGGTACACAGGCAAAGCGCAGAGGCAATGCAGTTATCATAGATCATCTGACACCACCTATCGTGGAGGCAGGACTTTATGGCAATTTGTCAATAATGCACGAGAAAATACACGATTATGAATATGCTAAGAGCATCAATGATACTGCAAAGATGGCACTCTACCGTAACAGTACCATTGAGTTATATGACTCGCTCTATCTGGTGAACGACCTCAATGTTACATGTGAGGAACTGAATTCCATGACTGATGAGGAATTCGAAACATTCCTTGATTCAGTGCTTCATGACTATCTGCATGAACTACAGACTACATTGATGCCTTACGGACTCCACATCTTTGGTGTTGCACCCGAGAACGAGAAACTTGTATCAATGGTCAAGTCGATGCTTCGCAGTGATTTCATCGACCATATCTATAGCTTGGTCCCGAAAGACACAGGGGATGAGGAGGACTGGGAGAATACAGCAAATGCATATGCAGCTGATCTTCTGAATGCCACTTTGATCAACGGAACAAATGTGTCAGCAGCTCAGCTTGAGGTGCTTAACATTACTGATGCAAATGTCACTGAGGATCTGGACCAGGCATTGTATTATTCAGGTCAGCTGGCTCAGACCACTCGTGAGATAGATCAAACGTTGCGTGCACTCAATGCAGAGTATATTGAACCTGGACCAGGAAACGACCCTATACGCAACCCCGAAGCATTGCCAACCGGAAGGAACTTCTACAGTTTTGACCAGAGGAAATTCCCTGATGCTGAAACAGAGGCTCTTGGAAAAGTCCTTATTGATCAGTGGGTAGCGGATTACTATGAAGTAAATGCTGCATATCCGGACAAACAGGCCTTTATCCTGTGGTCAGTTGAAACTATGCGTCACAAGGGTCTAATGGAAGCGCAGATCTATGCTCTTATTGGTGTGGAGCTTGAAAGGAGTAGTGGAAGGATAACAGGTTTCAACGTTATTCCCGAAGAGAATATGACACATCCAAGGATCGATGTACTCGTTCTTCCGTCAGGTCTCTACCGTGACACATTCCCACTTCAGCTGGAATGGATGGATGAAGCTATCCGCATAGTTGCAGACCTCAATGAAAGTGAAGACTTCAACTTTGTCAGAAGGAATTCTCTTGAGATGGAGGCAGAGCTCATTTCCATGGGTTATGATAATGAGACTGCAGAATACATCTCCAGGTCAAGGATCTTCAGTGAACCGCCAGGTTCCTATGGTACGGGCATCTCTGAAACGATTTCTGCCAGTGACACATGGGAGAACGAAAGTAAGATGGCTGATCTCTACATTGCCAGAATGTCCAATATATATGGAGCAGATACGTGGGGAGAAAATTATGAAGATGTGTTCAAAATGAACCTCGAAGATGTTGACGTGGCTATGCACAGTGACACATCGAACCTCTATGGACTCATCGACAATGATGATTTCTACCAGTATCTCGGAGGTCTTGGACTTGCTGTCAGATCCCTTACAGGGATAACTCCTGATATGTATATAGCCGACTTCAAGGATGTTGACAATCCTCAGTACACAACACTTGAAGAGGCTTTCAGGAATGAATTGCGTGCCAGGTATCTCAATCCTTCATGGATGACTGGAATGATGGAGTTCGATTATGCCGGTGCTAGGGAATTCATGAAATTCACGGATTATATGTGGGGCTGGGATGTCACATGTCCTGACATGGTCACGGACGATGACTGGAACATGATGTATGAAGCATATGTTCTGGATAAGTATGATCTTGGACTGGACGAGTTCTACACAGAGAATCCCTATCAGTATCAGTCTCAGCTAGCTCGCATGTTGGAAACAACAAGAAAGGATTACTGGGATGCATCTGATGAGGTGATACAAACTCTGGTGAAGGAGTATATTGAATCAGTTGTCGAGAATGGTGTAACATGCTGCCATCACACATGTGGAAATGCTCTGCTTGATGAGTATGTTCAGGGTATAATGTCTGTTCCTGGTGTTGTCGACCAGGCAACCATTGATGAGTACAACAAACTCATGCAGGAAGCAACACAGCCGAGTCCTTCAACCAGTAGTTCCAGCAGGAAGAGCAGTTCTAACACTCCATCGGCAAACGTGGTCAATAGCACAACTACAAGTGATGATGCTGCAGGTTATGGAACGACGACCGATCAGGCAACGGCTGCTTCACAGGACAACTACGTTGAAGGCTATGAAATGACTCTTGAGAACACTCCTGATGAGTCTTCATCATCATCATCGTCTTTCTCAGGTTCTGATGTGATTGGGGCTTTGCTGGTCATGATATCTGCGGGAATAATCTACTATGGATTCATGAGAAAGAAGTGATATGTAAGACTAAGGTTTGCAGCGTTTCCTTCCTGTAAAAGGGAAAATGCTGCATCTTTTATTAATTTTTATATTGTCTTTTAATTATAGCGGAGTAATGTAATTATATTCTAATTGTTATTATTCTGGATTATACATAAGTCACTTTTTATACTCAAAGTTATTTAATAAATTACTTTATATAATCTATAATGGTAGTATTTATATATTATATTGTTTTATTTGTACAAATCAATTATAATTTTATAATTTATTAGAATATTGTAATTGAGTTAAAATAGTATTATGTAGT
>JBNJIC010000034.1:0-18524 GCA_051749005.1 Halobacteriota archaeon
CCAGCTTCAGAAGATCATTGAGAACTATATAACATTAAAAACGAGCAAGGACTGGGATGACCCTGTGGTCCTTGAAAAGATAAGGAAAGCGATCGTCTCCCAGAAGAATGCTTACTGGAAATCCGGCAAGTCCAGGATCATCTCATATGAAAAGGGTTACAGCATCCTTGCTTATCTTGCTTATCAGTTCCCTGTATATTTCGTGCAGTTCGAGCATATTCTCTACAGCATGGCAGCTGATGGGATGTTAAAGAATAGAATGAAGATCCTTGACCTGGGAACTGGCCCCGGAACAGTACCGCTTGCCATCACTGACTTCTACAAGAGACTGGATAATGCAGAAGCATCTATTCATAGTGTGGAGCTCTATGATGAGAATATTGAAGCATATGATGCCATTGTACCGGAATATGCAAAGAAGGTATCAGGATTGAATGTGGAAAAGACAGTTAAGGCCAACCTTGTAGATCTCAAACCAGGGGATATCCCTGACAACATTGACCTTATGGTATTCTCCAATGTTCTTAACGAGATACGTGAACTTACCATTGATCAGAAAGCAGAACTTGTCAAAAATCTGTCATCGAAACTGGCAGAAGATGGTAATATAATTCTTATTGAGCCTGCTGACAGGGCAAATTCAACCGAGTTCAGGAAACTTACACTTGCCCTTAAACTTCAGGGACTTGGGATCTACAGCCCTTGCTCCTTTATCTGGTGCCAGGGATGCAAACCTGATGAATGCTGGAGCTTTGAGCAGAAGGAGGATATAAGTCCGACACGTCTTATGGAAAAACTCGCAGATTGTGAGGAATCTTTCCGTTACCTTAACACCGACATCAAGTATTCATATGCTATAATGAGAAAGGACAATCTATCAAGAGTAAGCTACAAGGTTCCCCTAAAAGCAAAGTTTGCCCGTCTGGCAGATTTGAGCAAGCATGTTGGTAAAAGGATCAATGTCGTTTGTTCCCTGATGTCCGGTGATCTTGGTGACAATAAATACTCTGTTTATAAGATATGTGATGGTACTATCAGTAAACAGGTGTATGCTTTATTGCCTTCGCATCATGACGTTCCTGAAAATGATCTAATTAAGACTGAGGGTTATGGAACCGTTCTTGAGCTCTATAATGTTCTTGTAAAATATAATGAAGACAAAGATGCTTATAATCTGCTTCTGAGCAAGAACAGCACTGTTGTTAAAGTGAAATGAGACTTTCGGGAAAATATAGTTTCAATCCAGTTAACTTTACTTTTCTTTTTTTCAATTTATCTTTAGCTATTATTTGATCGCCGAAATCTTCTTTTCATATCTTTTTATTTTGCATTCTTTGATGCTGATTTTTAATTATTATGATAGTTATATATCTACCTTCATTTCAGGAATTGGAGTTTCATCATCACTTTACTTTTGAAATCAAGAAAACAAGACTTAAATAAGATTGAATTCTTATTATATTATGATAATTCCAGTTAGTTGGAATAATGGTATTTCATAGGGGGTTGTACCATATCATACGAAGACGCAATGGATAAAGTAAGGATCAAACTAAATTCCACAAAAGGCATTGAACAAATTCTGGTTCTTAATTATGCGGATCGGATGAAGATCATTGAATTTGAGAGGGAAGATGAAAATGCAAAATCGGTTCTTTTTGGCAAAAAGAACAATCTTGGAGTAAAGAAGGTTCTCAACTGTGATGTCCTGATGGCTTTCCTGACGAACAGAGAGTTTGGATGGCCTGAAGACGTCATTAAATTAATTGATGGGGATCAAATAATCGGCAGGGATGTTACTGATCCTGTCAAACTTCAGGAATATCAGGATCACTCCGGTTACTGTGTTTTCGGGAATATTGTTGTAGAACTTGATAAATTAGCGAAGAAAGATCCTTCTTCTGATCCTATATGCATGATCGTAAATCCAAAACCATTTCCTCATATTGATCATATTCCTGGGATCTCTGATGCCCTCATGGCATCACCTTCCAGATTTACGGACCAATACCTGAGAATGAGGTCACAGTCCAAAGGCAAAAAGGGTTGCCTTGGTACCTTTCTTTTGGGTTTTAATATTAACCGCCAACTCTTTTTAAATCATGCAGAGTGTGCTTCTGTCAGGGGTACCGTTTGACTTTTCTACTTATGGAAAATCATGAATGGATGTGGTTTTTAACTTCCTTTACATATCCATTCATGTATTATTAGTTCTATTGCCAAACCATCTTTTTAGTATTTGTAATTTTTTATCATTACGATGATCTCAGGACTAAGTAATGAAAATTTAGTACAAATTTACTTTGAATCAGAATTGTCGATGGATAACAGGCACAATATTGTCGTAATATTGTGTTACAATAAATCAGTCTTTAGGTACGACAATCCGGTATCCATTCAGTTCTTCTACAGTAGCTGATACTCCATAGACCTTTTCAATGGTCTCAGTTACAACCACATCATGTTCTCCGTGGGCGAAGATCGATCCGTCTTTAAGGAATATGTATTTGTCAGCGAATCGGAGTGCAAGGTTGATATCGTGCATTGTTATGACTGCAGAAACGTTGTTCTCTTTCACGACCTGCCTGACCGTACGCAGTATTTCCAGTTGGTTTTTGAGGTCCAGACTGCTTGTAGGCTCGTCAAGCAGCAGGAGCTTTGGTTCCTGGACAAGTGCTCTCGCTATTGCAACCCGTTGGATTTCCCCTCCACTCATTTCGTTGATATGCCGAAGTGCAAGGTTTTCCAGTTCCAGTTTCCTTATAACGGATCTTACGACCTTGTGATCCTTTTCTTTGATGTTCCATCCAATATGCGGTTTTCTGCCGAGGAGGATAGCATCATAGGCTGTCAGTCTTCCGGCCTCGGAACGCTGTGGTACGTAGCCTATTCTTTTTGCGACCTCATGCTTTTCAAGGGATTGGACCTCTTCTCCATCAACGAATATTGTTCCAGTTGCCGGCGGATGTATTGTATTGATGCACCTGAGAAGTGTGGATTTCCCCACTCCGTTGGGACCCAGTATAGCAAGCACTTCTCCAGGTTTAAGGTTGAAATGGATCTGTTCGAGTACTTTCCTTGTCTTGTAATTGAATCCAAGTTCTTCTACGTTCAACATTAGTGCTGATACCCCCTGATAAGCAGGTAAAGGAACAAAGGGGCGCCCATGAATGCGGTTAATATTGCCACCGGGAGCTCGTGTGGTGCGAGCATAAGGCGTGCTGCAGTGTCCGCACCAAGCAGCAGCAATCCGCCTGTGAGGCAGGATGCCGGCAGGAGGAATCTCTGCTCATCCCCGACGAACCTGCGTGCCATATGAGGGCAGACAAGTCCTACAAAGCCGATGACACCCAGGAATGCCACTACAAAAGCTGTCATGAGGGATGCGACCAGCATGCCCCAGAGGCGGACCTTTTCCACGTTAACGCCAAGCCCCTTTGCGGTCTCATCACCTGCATCGATCGCATTGTAGTTCCAGCGGTTGATCAGGAAATAGATCATTGAAGCAACGACTATGGCTGTCAATATGGAAAGATCTCCCCAGTCCGCCCTGCCTACGTCCCCGAAGGTCCAGAACACGACCGCCGCAAGTTGTACATCATCAGCAAAATACTGGAGGAACATTGTACCTGCAGTAAAAAGGGATGCAAGAGCAACACCTGTCAGGATCATGACTTCAGGGGATGCGTTCCTGTATTTTGCGATGGCTATGAGAATAAAAGTTGCTATCATGGAGAATATGAAAGCAACTGCTGTTGTCATGTACGGGTTGTTCAGCATTACAGCATCCGCTCCCGTGCTTCGCATTGTCCCGCTTCCAAGGACAATGACAGAGAACGCTGCACCAAAAGCCGCTGCATGTGAGATCCCCAGTGTGTAAGGAGATCCAAGCGGGTTACGGAGTATGGACTGTAGCGCGACACCGGCAACAGAGAGCCCAATTCCTGAAACGATAGCTGCAAGTGCCCTTGGAAGTCTGATATTCCAGACGATGGTAGATATGTTTCCAACGTCGTATCCAAGCAGTGCTGCCACAACATCTGAGAATGATACGCTTGCTGCACCTACGGCTATGGAATAGATAAGTAATAGGAACAGAAGGATCGATGAGATGACCATAAAGTAGATCTTCTTTTTTATGTATTCTGTATAACCAAAAGGATTGGTATCTCCTTTTAGTTCATTCATTTCTCCTTCTATAAATTCCATTTTTTACTCCATCTGTTAAGGAATTAATTTTTTTCACAAATAGTTTTCACTCTTCATTCATCAAGAGTGATCTGTCCGAATCCTGCACTAAATCCGGAATTCAGGTTTTCATATGCAGGTTTTCCAAAGAGGTACACATAGATCTCATCCGCCTTTTCAGCAGGATCGACATCCTGGAACCTGTCCGGGTAGATAACCTTACCTGAGTAATAAGATGCAGCGAGTACTGAGCCATGGTTCGTTGTGTACCAGTTGTAAGGAAGCACTCCGTAAACTTCTCCTCTCTTCACTGCTGTGAGGGATGTGTATGCAGGATCGGTCTTCAGTTCATCTACTGCTGAAGGTGTGGTCTGGTATGTTGAAAGGTCAACAAAAAGGATATCAGGATCCCATTCAATGATAGCTTCCTTTGAGACATCTGCATGTTCTGTTCCAAGGGATGCTGCTACATTATTTGCATTGATCAATGCAAAAGGCGGGTATGATGGTTCTGTTGACTGGAAACCGTGAGGTCCCCTGTAGGCGATACCACCAACATATACGGAGGCCTTTTCATCTTCAGGAATATCTCCGGTCCTGGTAGCAAGATCTGCAATTGTCATATCGAAGAAATCGGTGACCTCTTTTGCTCTGTCTTCTTTACCCATTACTTCTCCCATGATGCGAAGTGACAGGTACATGTCATTGCGAGAGGTTTCAAGGTTCCCGTAATTGAGGGCTACTACCGGAATACCTGTTTTTGCCTGAAGTTTATCTGCATCATTGGCTGACTGGACGTATGTCCAGAAGATCACGTCCGGATCAACATTTACTATCTTCTCAGGGTCGGTATTTCCTCTGTATTCACCTATCAGTGGCATTTCCTGGAACTGTGGGTTGGCAATAGCGTAAGGTCTCCTGTTCTCATCTTTTCTCAGTTCGATGTCTTCAACACCAACTACTTTGTCCTGAACACCAAGATAGCAAATATATCTTAATGCACCTGGTCCCTGGCATACTATTTTCTCAGGATCTGCCGGAAGTGTTACTTCTCTTCCAAGGCCGTCAGTAATTGTCCGCATTTCTATGTTGTCTTCCGTTGAATCGCCTGAACCTGAAAGGCACCCTGCTCCTATACAGGATAACATTATCATGGATATTATGATAATTCTGCTGTATGTCTTTATCCTCATTTTTTACTACCTCGTTTAGTTCCTTTTTGCTTTTTTAAGTAGTAATGGTAAAGAACTAAATGCTATGATTTTAAATATTTAGATTATTTGTTACTACGAATGTTCATTTTCGTAATAATTCATGGCATATAATTTAAGCTTTATGTTAATAGTGTTAACAAAACAAAAATATTAATTATATTAAAAATCAGTAGTATTCAGGAAATGAACCTTTTTCTGCTTACTTTCTATTTTAACCATCAGCATTATTATATAGATCGGGAATCCTAATCGCAGACTTTTTAAAACAGCATCTCGTTTTATTGCTTCATGGACTTTCTGGGGTATTTCATTTATGTATTTATTACATTATTTGCTATTGTAAGCCCGCTTAGTGCAGTTATTACATTCATAACGCTAACCAATGGATTAACACTGGATGCAAAGAATGTCATAGCCCGAAAATCGGTGACATTAGCCTGTGTAATCGCCTTATTCTTTATTTTTACAGGGAACATGATCCTTGATTTCTTTGGAATAGGTATTGATTCACTGAAAGTTGCAGGCGGTTTGCTGCTATTTACTGTAGCTTTCGATATGATGCAGGCAAAGATCTCAAGAGAAAGCATTACGGAAAAAGAAATAAATGCATCCAGTGAACGTGAGGATATATGGATCTTCCCGATAGGAATGCCTATGCTAACCGGTCCTGCTACTATTACAACGGTCATAATCCTTACAGAATCGGCTGAAGTCGTTCATCAAAAAGTACTTATTATTGCTGCTACAGTCCTGACCTACGCAATATCCCTTTTTGTATTCGTCTTTTCAAGGAGGATACACAAAAGAATGGGTTATAATGGGATGCTGGTAATAACACGACTGTTCGGTCTTTTCCTTGGTGCCATCTCAGTGAGCATGATAGCCAGCGGTATCTGGGGACTTTATTTAATTATGTCCGGCCTGCCATAATAATCGCCTGAAATCATGATCAGATCTTCAGAGCCATTTCAGTTTCTTGAAATAACCTAACATTCCTATGGCTACTGTTATCATCACTATCCAGACTCCCGGGTATCCCCATTGCCACCCTAATTCAGGCATATGTTCAAAGTTCATTCCATATATTCCCGCAATGAACGTGAGTGGAATAAAAATGGTGGCTATTATGGTCAGAACCTTCATGATATCGTTCATCTTGTTACTTGTAGTTGAAAGATAGAGGTCCAGCATTGTGGAAAGGACGTCCCTGTACGATTCGATGGTATCCATTACCTGAACAATGTGGTCGTATACATCTTTCAGGAAGATAGTCGTTGACTCTTTGATAAAAGGAGATTCTTCTCTCTGCATACTGCTGACAACTTCCCTGAGCGGCCAGACGAATCTTCTTAAAAAAATAATTTCTTTTTTAAGGCGGTGTATATGCTCGACTGTTCTTGGTGTTGGGTTCTCCAGCAACTCATCATCAAGTGCTTCTATGTCTTCTCCTATTTTTTCGAGCATGATGAAATAGTTATCAATTATGGAATCCAGAAGAGCATATGCAAGGTAGTCAGATCCTTGCTTACGGACGCGACCTTTTGAGAGCCTCAGTCTCTCTCTTATGGGTTCAAAAGTATCTCCTATGACTTCCTGGAATGAGATTACAAAATCAGGCCCGAATATTATGCTTACCTGTTCGGATGTCAGTTCCTCTTTATTTCTGTCATAGGTGAGCATTTTCAGAACGATATAGATATAGGGCTCGAAGAACTCGACCTTGGGACGCTGGTCAGTATGTACGATGTCCTCAAGTACCAGGGGGTGTATTCCAAAATGAGTTCCTATTTTTTCGATCAGCTCGACCTCGTGGACACCGCAGATATTGATCCAGGAAACTTTTTTACTGTCTTTTAATGCGTATGTTTCTTCTACATGGTGTGCTGAGATCTCCTGAAAAGAGTCAGCATCATAGTCAATGCTAGTTATCTCTGGTTCTTTCAGATGCTTTTTTCCGATATGGGTCAATGTCCCGGGAGCATCTCCTGCTTTTCTGGAACCTGAATGGAGTATTCTGGCCATGTTCTTACCCTTTCTCTGAAGTTATTCTGCTTTCTTTGCTTATATATATTAATATGTTTATCATTAAATTGACTGGATTTTCAGAGCATATATTCTGCTAATCCGGCCTGCAATTTCAAATTAGAATATACCAATCTTTAAATAAGCAGAGAAACTATATTTCTATAAAGTTATTGCAATAGTGTCTCCTTTTAATGGAGGAAAGGTGTTAAAATTTCAGATATGTCACATATCTATGGTAAGTTAACTTATATAAACTGATCATTATTTATGCTCACTCAGGGGGTGGATAGTTGGAAACTATACCAATAGAGAATATAGAAGATACGGTTGTTGTGAGGGCAACTAATGTTTGTCGGGACTACAAGGTAGGTGAGATGACAATATCCGTTCTTAAGAGTGTGAACATGCTAGTCAAAAAAGGGGAATTCGTAGCTATTATGGGACCTTCCGGTTCAGGTAAGAGCACTCTGATGAACATGATAGGATGCCTTGACAGGCCCACATGTGGGAGTGTTGTTCTTATGGGTAAAGATGTGAACCGCATTACTGACAATGAACTGGCAAGGCTAAGGGGAATGGAGATCGGTTTTGTGTTCCAGAGCTTCAATCTTGTATCTAGGCTTACAGCTCTTGAGAACGTGGAACTCCCGACATATGCCAATAGCAAACCGGGTGTTGACAACAGGGCCCGTGCCCGTGAACTTCTTCAACTTGTAGGACTGGAGGAAAGGATGAACTATCGCCCTACCGAACTTTCAGGAGGGCAGTCCCAGAGAGTTGCTGTTGCACGTGCTTTGATCAATGACCCTTCGCTTATTCTTGCTGATGAACCTACAGGTAACCTTGATTCAAAAACAGGCAAGGAGATTATGGAACTATTCACCGATCTTAACAAAAAAGGACGTACTATCATAATGATTACACATGATCCGAACCTTGCGGAAAAATATGCTGATCGTGTGGTCAATCTGAAAGACGGTTATGTTGAGGACCGTCATAATATCGATAATGAAACTATGATGGATCGAACGGATGATGGTGTAATCTGAACTAAAATGTCTGAATCATGAATATGAGTTTAACTTTATAATCGATTTAATTAAATTGTTTAAATAAAGATTAATTGAAAATGATGAATTTAAGTGGTAAAAGGTGGAGTATATTGTGAAAGGCCATAAAAAAATAACAACTATTTTGGTATTGTCGGTGCTGCTTTTTGCTGCTGCATTGCCGATCAGTGCCAGCGCTGCAACTTCAAGCAGCAGTACATTGAGGGTTGATCTGTTGAAGTATGATCCTTATCCTGCTGATATAGGGTCCTATGTAGATGTCTGGATCAAACTTGAGAATTTTGCTTCCGGTTCTGCCGAGGACGTTTCAATTAAGATCGAACCTGAGTATCCTCTTTCACTGGATTCTGAGAAAAATGCAATAAAGAATTTCGGAATACTACCTCCTGACAGAGCAGCTATCCATGAGTACCGTCTTTATGTGGACGATACATCAAAGGCAGGCACCGGCAGTTTTGATATACTGTACCGTGCAAGTGAAGACTCTTCCTGGCAAAAGGAAACTTTTGACATAAAAGTAGGCTCCACCACCTTTGACAGCAAAGGGACTGTGGCCCTTTCCAATGTAGCTTCATCTCCTGAGGTCTTTATTCCCGGTGATGAAGGAAGTCTCAGTTTTAGCCTGACAAATACTGCCCAGCAGAGTACTATTATAATTGATGGTGAAAGTTACGATACCTATGCAAGGGTGCAGTCAGCAACACTTGTGGGTACGGATATGATCACCGTGACAAGCCAGCCATATGAGGGGAAAGGTGTGCTCGGACCCGGGGATTTCGTACAGGTCACTTACAATATTGACATTAGTGATTCCATAGAGGACGGCACCTATTTCCTTGATCTTGTAATGATAGGCAACTCCCACTCTTTCAATAATAACTGGATGGTTCCTGTTGTTGTGGATTCTTCTGCAGTAAGGGTAATTCCTTCCGTTCCCCTTGTACTGGAGAATGGCCAGGCAGACCTGAAGTTCGATGTTGCAAACATCCACCCCAATGAGCTCTCATCCGTTATTGTCAAAATGGAAGCAGATGGCATTGAGTTCCTTCCTGGTGAGTATTTTGTTGGTTCAATGGACCCGGACGAACTGTTTACCATTGAGATCGAAGCAAAGGCAGAAGACCCGAAAAATACCGGTCAGGTCAATATGTCCATCTATACGGAATACAGGAATGGACTGAATGAACACGAAGATACACTTGGAACTCGTGTCCTTAAGCTGGAAAAGGTCGAGGAAGACAATAATAACACTCTGATTGTTATCCTTCTGTTGGGAGCTATCGTTGTTGGTGCGGGCTATTACATGTACAGGAAGAAGGGTCTGAAGATATCTATGGAAAACTGAGATCATGGTAAATCTCACACAGGCGACGAAGGTAGCACTTGGCAGCATACGCAGTGCCAAGATACGTTCTGCTTTGACAACTCTTGGTATAGTCATAGGCGTAGCTGCTGTCATAGTGAATATATCGCTTGGCGTGGGCTTCGGCCAGAGCTTTGAAGAAAATCTTGGAGCTTCAGGTTCCAATTTCATCGTTATCTTTACTCAAAAGAACAATGTATTCCATGACAATCAGCTTGATATCGTAAGGAATACGGGAGGTGTTGAAGCCGTATCTCCTGTGAATACACAGGTAGGTACTGTCACTTACCAGTCTTCAAGCCGCAGTGCCACGATAAACGGAGTGACTTCCGACTACGAAGAGGTCGGGAATATCTTAATGGAAAAAGGCCAGTTTCTCACAGACCAGGATCGGTATGTTGCCGTTATAGGTTCGGATATAGCGTATGAGAAATTCCAACGTAATCTTTCCATAAAGAACTCCATCGTTATTTCCATTAACAATATAGACGGGACCGTAACTTCCCGTAAATTCACGGTCAAAGGAATCGTACAGGACCCTGATTCAACATTTGTTTCACCGGAAGTAGACCCGAGGTTTAGGGTATTTATTCCTCTGAATGTCATGCAGGAGATGCAGGGTGTAAGCGATATCGGTGGTTTTTTTATAAAGGCTGAGAGCCTTGAGATCCTTGAAGCAACCTCCGATGAGATTGACGAGAATCTCGCAAGGTCTGTTGGTGTCCCAAGTCGTGATATCGATAATGAGGATGCAAAACCCTATGTTGTCTTCAACCAGCTGGACATACTTGAGCAGCTTAACCAGATATCGAATGCCCTTACATCAATACTGACAGCCATAGCTTTGATAGCTCTTCTTGTTGGTTCAATAGGTATTACCAACATCATGCTTGTGACCGTAACTGAAAGGACAAAGGAGATAGGCATCCTTAAGTCACTGGGATATACTTATAGGGATATTCTGACGCTCTTCATTGTAGAAGCAGCGATCATCGGCTTCTTAGGTGGTATATTCGGTGTTATTCTGGGTGTCATAGGATCTTATTTTGTGAACCAGTATCTTGATGTTCCGTTCATCTTCCCTTTGTCTCTTGTGTTACTGGGTTTTGGGATCGCACTTTTTGTAGGTATAGTTTCAGGAGTATATCCTGCCAATAAAGCAGCCAGAATGGACCCTGCGGAGTCGTTGAGATATGAGTGATGGAAGAAGGTACGAGGGTATCTATGATGTTCTGTGCGACAGCATACCAGGTGTCACTTATAAATTTCTATGTGATGGCATAAGCAAAAGAGGTGCAATCGTATGCTGAAGTTCTCACAGGCGCTACATCTGGCAGTAGGTAGTATCAGCAGTTACAAGCTGCGGTCTGCACTTACGACACTTGGTATTATCATAGGCGTAGCTGCTGTTGTTGCAAACGTATCCCTTGGTGCCAGCTTCAACCAATTCTTCGTTGATGAGCTTGGCTCCCAGGGGTCTAATTTCATTGTCATTTATAGTGAGGACATCAACCTGTTCTTCGACAACCAGCTTGATGTCATACGAAATACTCCGAAGGTAGAGGGGGTGTCGCCTATCCGGCAGCAATTGGCAGGTGTTACGTATATTAGCACTGTCCGGCAGGTGGATATACAAGGGACTTCGGCTGATTATGAGAAGATCGGGAACTTACAGCTGGAGGTCGGGAACTACTTCTCGGATCAGGATAGATATGCTGCTGTGCTTGGTTCTGACGTTGCTTATGAGAAGTTTGGTCAGAAGCTTTCATACCGCAATTCCATCGACATAGAGTTCATCCAAAGAGATGGAACACCAGTTTCACAAAGCTTCAGGATAATCGGTATTATTGATAGTCCGGAAAGCGAGTTCATCCAGAGTGGTGCCGAATCTGATGTAAGGATCTTTATTCCGATCGATACGATGAATGAGATGCTGGGAATAGAGGACTATGGTGGATTCTCTATAACTGTGGAGGACGCAGAATCGGTTCGCCCTGTTTCCGAAGAGATCGATAAGAAGATCGCAAGAAGTCTCGGTGTTTCTGAAAGGGAACTTGATAATGAGGATGTAAAACCCTACAGCATCTTTAACCAGGCAGACATCCTTGACCAGCTTGATGAGCTCTCAGATGCACTCACTTCTTTATTCACATCAGTTGCCCTGATATCGCTTCTCGTCGGTTCTATTGGTATCATGAACATCATGCTTGTGACAGTTACCGAGAGGACAAAAGAGATCGGGCTGTTAAAATCACTTGGTTATACAAGGTCGAACATCCTGTATCTCTTCATAATTGAGTCAATAATACTCGGTCTTATCGGAGGGATTCTCGGAACGGTCCTGGGTTTTGTTGGCTCGTACGCTGCAGTAAGTTTCCTTGGTCTGCCTTACATTTTCCCGACATACCTGTTATTCCTTGGAGTCGGCATAGCTGTTGTTGTAGGCCTGATAGCAGGAATTTATCCTGCTAATAAAGCTTCAAAGCTTAATCCGGTGGATTCTTTAAGGAAAGGCTGATCTGCAAAGATCCCGGAGTTTTCCTTTTTTTCAATTCATTCCGCTGCTTAAGTTCAGACCTATAACACCTATGATTATCAGTGCAATTGATCCGACCTTAAGGGCTGTCAGTGATTCATCAAAATAAAAGAGGCCTATCAGGGTAATACTTAATGTACCAATGCCTGACCAGATTGCATAAGCAAGGCTGACCTCGAGCCTTTTGAGGGCCAGGGTAAACAGTATGAAGCTTATTCCATAGAACACAAAAATAAATACCGAAGGAAGTGTTTTGGTAAATCCGTCTGAGATTTTCATGCATGTGGTACCCATTACCTCGAAAAGTATGGCTCCTATGAGAAATAAATAGCTCACGATTATGTTCCTCCATATATGCCGGATTGCCGGTTCTTTATAAGAGTAACTGTATTGTTTTTAAAGATGATCGTAGGCCTATGATGAAAAGATACTTTAAAGATCGAAGGCAAATTGAGCTCAAGTTAATGATCTTATAAATATAATTGGTATAAGGATATAATCCCAAAAGAATGTATGAAAGATAAAGGAGCATAATATGAGCAATATCAAAATTCTTGGAGTTGGAGGAAGCCCGCGTAAGAACGGGAACACCGATATTCTGCTTGATCGTTTCTTAAAAGGAGCGGAATCAGAAGGAGCTGAAATAAAAAAAGTCCAGCTAAGGGATTATTCTATCGAGTTCTGCATTGGCTGCGAGGCCTGTAGAAAAGCAGGCACATGCACCCAGTTTCACGATGGTATGAACCTCCTCTACTCAGATATAGAATCTTCAGATGGTCTTATTCTTGGATCGCCTACATACAATTACAACATAACTGCCTCTATGAAAGGTTTCATTGACCGGCTTTATCCCTTCTACGAGTTTTCTGGGGAACGTCCCGGACCATACTCGAGCAAACTGGCAGAACATGACCGGAAAGCACTCGTATTTACCGTTTGTGAGCAGGTCAAAGTCGAAGAAATGGGTTTTACGCTTGAAGCTCTTGGAATGCCTCTTGAAGCCCTTGGTTATGAGATCATGGAAAAGTTCCTGGCCACCGGCTGCTTTAGTAAGGGTGAGGTTTCAAAAGATGAAGATATTCTGAAGAAAGCCTTTGATGCAGGTAAACAGATGGCTTTATCGCTCAGGTAAGTTTTAAAAAATCGATTTTCTTATTTGACGACTCAATTTATACTATCAGCATGTTCATGGGTGTTGGCAGAAAAAGTATTTTCTGAAGTATACTTTGTTATCAGATGGCTTTTTGTATCTGTATATCAATGTTTATTGTGAGGTTCTAAAAATGGCTAAAACATCACTTTCTGCAGGGGAAAAAGCTCCCGATCTCTGTCTTCCGGATGCTGAAGGCAATGATGTATCTCTGGAAGATTTTAAAGGTAATTGGATAGTTCTCTACTTTTATCCAAAAGACAACACATCAGGATGTAGTATAGAGGCTATGGAATTTACGAAGCTGAATCCGGATTTTGAAAAAGAGGGTGCTTTCATACTTGGTGTCAGTAAGGACAGCCAGAAATCACACCAGAAATTCATTGAGAAAAAGGATCTTGGAATTACCCTTCTTTCAGATGAGAGTACCGAGTTGCAGCAAAGCTACGATGTATGGCATTTGAAGAAGATGGCAGGCAGGGAATACATGGGCACTGTCAGGACGACCTTCCTTATCGATCCAGAAGGCAACATTGCAAAGGTATGGGATAAGGTCAAGGCCAAAGGGCATGCAATGGAAGTACTTGAGGAATTAAAGGCTATCAAGGAAGAATAATTCGTTCTGTCCTCTATATTTCTTTATTTTTCCACCTCATCGTATTTTCTACATTCAATCCACATTCTGATGTATTCCTGATATTCTTCGGATTCGTTAAGATCAGGCATATTACTGCACTTCTCTTTCAAAGGATATCATTCTGAAGGACAACAGGAACACAACATAAATGATGGCAGCGGCTATTATGAATGCTATTCCTCCAAGTTCTTCATAGAGGAATCCTCCCAGGATAAGCCCTATAATACTCGCCAGACTTGAAAAACTGCTTGCAAAACCCTGTACTGCGCCCTGGTTTTTTTTCCCGGCAAGTTTTGAGATCATGGAAAGGAGAGAAGGCCACATGAGTCCGTTACCCAGAGCAAAGAAAACGGCTGCCAGGTAGGTAAGGAATATATTACCTGTTACGAGTAAAAGGAAGTTCGTACCAAGAATAACGCTTCCGATTATAGCAAGTTGTGCATCTGAGAATCTCTTTACCGCCTGGCTCAGTATCGGACCCTGGACAACAACCATCATTATGCTAAGTACTGAGAAATACATCCCCATGTCAGCAATGGACCAGTTTAGAGCTCTGATGGCATGAAGCGGAAAAGTTGTATAGAAGATGTTGAAACCGAGGAAGATCAGGAAATATATAAGAAGCATGTAAGGAATGTTCTTAATTCTCACAACTTCCCTGAAGCCCATTTTTCTTTTTTTTATCACAGTGCATTGATTGGGTTCTGGCAGGTACAGTGCTATTACAATGACCCCTACCAGAGATATGAGGGCAGCAGCGAGTACCGGGATCAATTCCCCATATATGGTAATACTTAGCAAGCCTGCAATTGCCGGGCCTATCATGAAACCGAGATTAGTGGAAATGGACATTTTCCCAAAGTTACGACTCCTGTCCTTTTCCTCGGTTATATCAGCAAGGTAGGCATTTGCTACTGCTACGTTCCCTCCTGTAAGTCCGTCAAAGCTTCTGGCTATGAAAAGTATCATTAGGGGTATTGTAAGAAGAAATGCTCCCCAGGTTGTAGAATCCACCTCAACAAGGGTATTCATTGGTGTGAAAAATGCAAGCAGGAACATCAGCCAGGAGAGCAGTGTTCCTGCCTGGGTTATGAACAGTATCTTTTTTCTTCCGTGGATGTCGGACCATCTTCCAAGAACAGGAGCTCCTATTAACTGGAACGCCGGATACATGGCACCAATAAATCCGTAGACTATGGCATTCCCTCCGAAACGTTCCACAAGGAATACAAGGAATGGCAGGACGAGTCCAACACCAAGGGTATTTATGAAATTGATAAGAAGTAAAGGGAAAAGTCTCACTTTTTGTGGTTCGCAGCCATTTTGTTCCATCGGTTAAAGTTTACTCTTTATCTATTTATATGATCTTATTTTTTCATCTTATTTTTGTATTTAGCATTTTTTTATTGTATCTTGGTACGATAATCAAAATTATATCTTGGAATATTATCAAATTACAAAATCAAATATACTTGACAATTTGTTAAATTGAATTTTTAAAAACTGTTATATATTATCAATGGTCTATTTACAAGTATACGATAAAACTCAAAAAGAGGTGCAAATCATGCCATGTTGGGAATATGATATCAAATCTATTAGAACAGATCAGGTTGACAAGACAAAAGAAGATCTTAACCAGATGGGACTTGACGGTTGGGAATTAGTCAAGTTTGTTGGTCAAGCTGACGAGAACGGAATGGTGACTTCAGTATTTAAGCGCGTGTTAGATGAAGCTAACATCTGACATCCTTCTTTACAACCCCTTTTTCCATTTGTTACTTCCTACCATTTCTTCTGCATCCCTGCAAATACAGAACTTGCAGAGAGCAACCTCCACATTGTTCTGTTTATCTTTGACAGGACAATAATAAAATCCGTCTTTTTCAAGGACCCGGTCTCCTCCTGGGAATTCCATTCCCACGGGATGTATGGGTCTTTTTGCAATGAAGACCAGATAAGGGGCTGTGATCTTTACAAGCTTATTGAAGTACTCCTCGTTCTTGTCATCTGAAGTACCCATCTCTTCAAGTCTTTTAATAAGTTCCTCATATTGTTTCGGGTCAATATTCTCGTTTTTCTCAGGCTTCTTTGAACCGTTGATCTCTGCGAATATGGAGTATAGATGGGTGAACAACTCGGTGGAATACGCTTCCCTGTATTTTTTTGGCAAACCGGAAGCTGACCTGATCATAAAGGCTCTTGCTTTCATGATATCTGCCATAGGTATATCCCTTGCAGCCTTGCGAAGTGATGCAAGAAGATCTTCAGTGTTCATAATAGATATTCTGTCTTTTTACCATTAAAGAATTTGCCAGAAACAATTGAATAGTCCGGGATGATTTTCATTTACGCTTACATATGGGATAGTCTCTGTTTCAGATACATTTATATACAATCGGTTCGCATATACACGAACGTAAATAGCTAACCAAATACATATCACTGATTCACCTGATTGGTTATCTATTTCTTCTTTTTTGAATCGACCTTGAAATACACAACAACTTAATGGAGGCAGACCATGACAGAAAAAGAACATAAAGATGATGGTTCAGTTCCTCTTCCTATGAAGGAACTGGAAGAGATTGTCAGATCCCTTATTGGGCGTATCATGGATGATATGGCTGACGAAGGTTTCGAAAAACCTGCCTTTTACGGTTTTTCCGTAGTTTACAACGGATCCGATAAGGCCGAAGAGCACACATTCTCCAGCATAAAGGTTGATGAGAATGATTTCTATATATCAAAAAAGGGACCGGTGGTAGAGTGCACAGAGATCGATGATAAACTGCACGTTACAGTTGATACTGGTGTAGAAGCTGAAGATGTCAATTTCAGTGCATCTGGTTCGGAGCTTGAGCTTCAGTTCGAAACGGAAGAAGAGGTGTTCACACATCACATCGAACTTGAACCAAAGGTCGATCCTGAAAGTTCAGTAATGACCTGCAAAAATGGAATAGTAGAGATCGTGTTCCAGATCGCTGTTGAGTGATTATTGCAGACGCAGGTCGTGTAGTGAACAGACCAGTTAATCTACATGATCTCCTTTTCTTCTTTAATTTATGTAATTTGAGAGTATCAACTTAGCTCTTAGTCTATCCAATTTTAATTTAATAATCTGCATTATTTGCCTGCATTACATTTTACTTTCCTGCTAATTATTTAGATTTGAGCAATCGTATCATCTTTTCAGGATTATTGACCGGCTGGTTGCAGCTCATGTCTTTACATACATAGGCCGTTGTTTTCCCTTCCTTCATCAGAAGATTTTCTGTATATCCTGCTATCCTGGAAACTGCTTCTCCCTCTTCACCTTCGGGTCTTAATATTACGACATTGTTGGGCAGATATTCATTATATATGGCCGAAATCATCATTTTTGTGTCATCAGATCCAGTTTTTCCTGCTATCACAACTTCACTTGAAGGACCAAGGACAAAGTTCACCCCGGAAAGGAAATGTGTATATCCCATAGGTATTTCAGAAACTCTTACTGAAAAACTCGTCATGATCTCTCTGGCTTCTTTTTCAAGTTCAGTGCTGCCTGTCATCCTGCTAAGTCGGATCATGTTGGAAAGAGATACTGAATTTCCACTTGGTATTGCGCTGTCGTATACTTCTTTTTTTCTGAAAAGGAGATCTTCAGATTCAATGGCTGTCTGATAGAAACCTCCATTTTCAGTATCTTTGTAATTCTCTATCAGGTATTCATTGAGCCTTAGTGCCGTATTGAGGTACGAGGTTTCAAAAGTGGTCTCATAAAGCTCGATAAGACCCCATATAAGGAATGCATGGTCATCAATGAATCCGGACGATCTTCCCGTGCTTTCACTGCACATGTGCGAAAGACGTCCTGTTCTCATATATGTGCTGGTAAGGATAAAGTCGGCACATCTTCTCGCCATCTCTTCATATCTTATTTCCCCAAGTGTCCTTGAAGCGATGGAAAGTGCTGCTATCATCAGGCCGTTCCAGTCGGTAAGTATCTTACCATCCTTTGAAGGGCGAACTCTCTTCTTGCGTACTTCAAAGATTTTTTTCCTGCTCTTCTCGACCGAAGCTGCAAGCTCTTCTTTTGTGATATTGTGCTTCTTTGAGATTTCATCAATTATGGTCGTGCTGTTCCCGACATGCAATATATTCTTTCCGGTCTGCTGAAGTGTGCTTTCATCAAGAAAATTTCCATTTTCCTGAATATTGAAATAATCTACAAATACATCAAAGTCAGGATCTCCTAGGATCTCTCTGATCTCATCAATGTCCCATACATAGAACTTACCCTCAACACCCTCACTGTCGGCATCCTCGGCACAGTAGAAGCCGCCTTCAGGGGATGTC
>JBNJIC010000035.1:0-18218 GCA_051749005.1 Halobacteriota archaeon
TGTTTCTTATTTTTACGGATACCTTTGAGTTCTTCAAGTTTTATTCCATAGCTATTTTCAAAGGCATTATTCACTATTTTACGACTGATTTTGTGATTACTGTCTCGGACAATTCTACTTTCTCTATTTTTGAGCTGTTTGACCTTTCTGTATTTGCTTTGTTTTTGGAGATTTTTACGAATGTGTTTATATTTATTATGAATATGTTGACCTGATTTTCCAAGTTTCATTATTTTACCAGAATCGCGAGCCGCTATGACAGCGACATGTCCTGTGGAATTACGGTCTATTCCTAACCATTTTTGAGTTTTATATTCAGATTTTTCCAAGTGTGTTACAAAGACATAGAGATATTCATTATCTATTTCAATCTGATTAATGGTCTCAAAGTGAACATGGATTTCATGTTTGAGTTCTAATTTGAGAGAAGTTATGCGAATGATTTGTGTTGATGAATCATATTAGATTCCTTGATTCGGAATAGTTAATTTGATTTTGTTGACACGTTTTATCTTTCGATTCCTTCCATATTTACGAATAATTTGATTACTCATTACTGATTTTAGACCAAATTGTTTTACGTCTTTAGAACTGAATTTAGCTGAATGCGGATGATGCTCTACTACGTATTGGGCTATTTTTTTAGCTTTTTTTAGTTCATCCGAGAAATCCCGATGATGTTTGACCTTGTAGGTGAGAATCATTTGTTTTTTTGTTCCTCAATGTATTTTTTAACGGTTGCTTCTGAAATGTGTCCTACCGATTCACAATAGTAGCTCCGAGTCCATAATGTCGGAAGTCTGGTTCTTAATTCAGAAAATTCCTGTCTTAAAATTCGAGAAGTATAACGTTTTAATTGTTGAACAATCCAATGAGGACTCATTGTAGGTGTGGCTTTAACAAAAATATGAACATGGTCAGGCATGATTTCCATTTTTTCAATGGTTACATTAATTTCATCTGCTTTTTTCAACAAAAGTTCTTTTAATCGTTCTTCAATTACATTTTCTAAAACATTTCTGCGATATTTAGAACACCATATTAAATGAAAACCAATGTTATACACGGTTGTTTTGCTATGTTTCCATCGTTCTGTTGTCATAATAAACATTATATATCTGACAGGTATATTATTTTTGTGATTACTAAGAGGTGAGGTACGATTCATCCCACAGCTAAAGCAGTGGGCTTTCTTTCCCCTACACCCCATTAGTCGTAAACCAAACTGAGAATTACAAATTCAAAGATCTGTTCTGCAAAAAAAGAAGTAAGGAAAAGGTGTCCTTTCCCACAAAAATTGTTTTGCTCGCTTTGTTCTCTATCCTTAAAGGATGTTGATGGTCTGTATATTCTTGACCTTGTTGCTGAAAGGTATTTCTTCCTGCAGAAGGTGTTCCTTTATGGTACCTTCAACGATCTCCACAAGCTCTTCCTTTTCCACGTTCGTGACCGCTGAGAGGAACTTCAGGCTGCAGTCCTTTCCTTTTGTCTCAAAGAACTCTATGTGAGGTATGCTCTCGGATGATGTGATGCTGGCCTTCATGAGGGTTCCGGGGTATTCCATTGCCATCTTGATGTGACCTACAAAGTTTGGGTTGATAAGTATGATCTGCTCTCTGATGGATGTCAGCACGTCTGTTGCATACTTCTCTGCCTTTTGTTCTTCCAGTTCGCAGTCCTTAATGGTCAGTTCACCGGAGTAGGATCTGACCTCAGATGCCTCGATGGAGTTGATAGCGTCCCTTGATTCCCTTTCCTTGCTCTTGCCTGCCAGCAGGTCGATGAGCCTCTGGAACTTCTCGTCGGCTTCCTTTGCGGAGAACTCGATGACCTCTGCTTCGGGATTAATTTCCTCAAGGAATTCCCTGACCTCGGCAATCTTTTCTTTCTCTGCAATATCGACCTTGTTAATACAAAGGATCTCGGCATCCTCTATCTGTGTGAGGATGAACTTCGGTGTCTGTTTTATCTCGGTGTTGAACCTGGTACCATCCACGATGTTAACGATAGGTGCAAAGCTCAGGTCATCGATATCCATAAGAGCGATATCTTCCTTGATCTGCCTTGGGAATGCAATACCTGTAGGCTCGATAATGATAACATCAGGCTGAAAGTCCTCCGAGAGCTTGTCGAGAGTGTACTCCATGCTGATCTTGAGGGTGCAGCAGATACAGCCGCTTGTCAGTTCTTCAGTGATGATACCTGTGCTTGAGAGGGTGTCGCCGTCCAGTCCGACCTCGCCGATCTCGTTCACGATTATTGCGATCTTGTGGCCTGTTTCACTCAGGTGTTTGCCGAGTTTTAGCAATGTTGTGGTCTTACCGCTTCCCAGGAAGCCGCCTATGATCATTATTTTCAAGTATCTCACCGGGGTAGAATGATATTATTTATGAAACTACTTTTCTTTTAAGCTTCTTTCCAAGTTGGGATTCTTTACTTATAAATCTTGCAGGCTCACCTTTTGCCTCTTATTTAGGCTATTTCATACTTCGTAAGAAAATTATTCGCTAACATTATAAATGATACTCACACATAAGACAACTATGAGCGATCTGATCTTTGACGACATTGGAAGTTATCCGCTACCTGAAGGCGTAACAAAGGAGTGGATGGAAAGCGCATTTTCTAAAAGGGACAATGATGAGAAGCTGTTCTCTGTCATAGGCTCGGCATTTAGCCAGAAACTTGATGCAGGCGTCCAGGTGGCAACATACCCACAGTTCCAGGACATGAACCAGCAGTTCCTTTCCATCATCAATGATCCGGAATGTGTGGAAGAGCCTTTCAAAGTCAAAGAGGACAAAGCCCGTATAATGGAGCTCGATGTTATAGAAGAGGTTGCTAAAGAGTACAGGGATAAGAACGGGAAAAAACCGAATGTCCGCATCTGCGTGACCGGTCCGCTTGAACTTTATCTCAAGGATTTTGGGGGAACCCAGTACACCGACATCCTGAACCTGCTGGCAGTGAGCATCAATCGCTTCATAAGTAATTCCATTAAGTCTGCAAAGAACTTCAACATCAGGACGGTCTCCATTGATGAGCCAAGTATAGGCATCAATCCTCAGATCATGTTCTCAGATGTCGAACTGGTGGAAGCTCTTACCACCGCCACTTCCTATGCAGGCAAACAGAATATGGATGTGGAGATCCACCTTCACTCACCACTACATTATAAGATCCCATGCGATACGCCAAACATCAATGTCATCGGCGTGGAATCCGCAGCAAATCCTTCTTATCTCGACCTTATTGATAAAAAGGTACTGGAAGACACCGATTCTTTCCTGCGTGTGGGGATTGCAAGGACCGATATCTTCAACCTTGCATCCGTGCTGAACGAAAAATACAACACAAATGTCTGGAAGGACACGCAGTACCTGCCTGAGATAGTGACCGAAATGGAAACCCCGGATGTCATCGCAAAGCGTCTTGAAAAGGCAGATTCCATATTCAGGGAACGTATCAGGTATGTTGGTCCTGACTGTGGTCTTGGTTCCTGGCCTACTCAGGAGATCGCAGGACAACTGCTCAGCAATGTTAGTGAAGGTATCGGGAAGTTCTGCAAATGAGACAACGCATTCTGAAAGGGAATATCTTCAGGTAAAAAACCTAAGATCATACCGGATTGTAACTCACAGACTCACCATACCAAACACATATCCCGATATTTGGGGTGTCAGCTGTATTTCTATATATGCAGCTACAAGGAGCATGAAGATCATAACTGAAAATATTTTCCACATATACCGGGATCTAAGGTAATTTCCGGTAAAACTTTCTATTCTTCTGATATCCTTTTTTATATCCTCATAGCTTTCGGCTTCGAACAGATGTCCTTCCATGATCTCTTCTGAATATGCTCTCGAAAACCTGTATGCTAGGGACGTGGCTATGAATATCGCCGGAAGTTCGATGATCCCGTGGGGAGATATTGAAGCAAGGTAATATACAAAAGCAAAGTCAGCTCCCAGGAAGATACCTGTAAATCCTGCTATACTGCTTCCCCAGAGTATGCCATTGAAAATAAAAAGTGCCAGAACAATTCCTGCTATGATTCCGTTCAGGAGTAATGTAAGCACCGGAAAAATGAGTGGTAGCGTTGATGCAACTGCCCTGTAATCTTCCCCATTGTAACTGCAGTTGTTCCAGATGAAATCCGATCCACCACTTTTTTTAGCCTCTTGATAATGCCCTATCTGTGGATATAGACGTACCGCTGCTTTTCGTATGAATGATAAGACTATTGGAGATGGTCTGTCCAGAACGGATATTATCCTGCAATAGAATGGGTGACGGGACCGGAACATTATTTCCCTGAAAGTGAACCTGTGACTGTATGTTATGACTGCCGTACCGATGGATGTGACAAATATTGCTATTGTGTTGAAGACAAAAACGGAATATAAGGGGCCGATATATCTGGCACCGAAATGAACTTTGTAAGTGGCAGCCTCAGAGGTTGAAACTATTGCATCATTCACGACATCTATCTCCGAAGCTGAGGCCTGTGCGGTGGGGATTACCACACTGGTGGCAACTTCAGGTTGTGAAAAGAAATAAGCTACCGTGTAAACCGATATGCTGAATACAAAAGCAAGCAAGGCAAATAGTATGAAGAGTTTCACTGACCATATTAAATCATCACGTTTTATTTTGAACCGATCTATCTCTTCCCTTCTCATTGCCTTTTTTCTGAATGAATATTTTTATTTTTGCTACTTAACAATGTTTGTCAGTATTTCACTTAACTTTAACTGTTTAGATTTTATTTAATTAGTTTATAAATACACATATTAATATAATTTTAATCGATGATTTAAAATATATCTCCTTACAAATATATCTCAGAGAAATATGGTTTGCTGTTAAAGTGAGGTCTAATATGAGGATACAATCTGGAATTGAAGGTTTTGATGAACTTGTTCAGGGTGGACTGGTTCCGGAACGTGTTTATCTTTTAAGTGGCCCGCCCGGGAGCGGAAAAACCACTTTTGGGATACAGTTCCTTGCACAGGGTGCTACTTTTGGTGAGGTGGGTCTATATGTCAGTCTGCTTGAAAGTCCCCAGAACATCATCAATGACATGTCCAATTATTCGTTGAATGTGGCGACCCTTATAAAGATGAAGAAGTTGCTTTTTGCAGACCTTGGTCCCAGAATGGAATACGGTTACATGGATGATCTCCATGAGGTAATAAGTTCCGATTATGAGGTAAGCCATTCATCTGTCGAAGGAGAAGCTCCTTCCCCTGCAATGGTGTTCAAGGAGATAGCTGCCTATGTCCAGGAGTACAATGTCAAGAGGCTTGTCATCGATTCCGTATCAGCTATACGTTTTACTACAAAGGACCACGGTTCGGAAGAAAAGGAGATGGGAAGGTTCATCAGGAACCTGAAGCGCATTGGGTGTACTACTATCCTTCTCTCTGAGATGACCGATCCTAATGCCTATTCAACAGAGCAGTTCGCTGCACATGGTGTATTGTTCCTTCACAATTTCCTGTATGGAAAACAGATGATCCGTGCGTTGCAGATCATAAAGATGCGTGGAACAAAACATGATTGCAATATGAGGCGGCTTGAATTTGGTGAGAGAGGACTGAAAGTATCTTCCTATCTTGAATGATGGTAGTGTTGAAATGGACCAGTTCAAGAAGAATAAGGATAAACCTACCCTTGCTGAACTGAAAAAAGCTGAAGTTGAAAAGAAGGCTTTTGATCTTGGCTTTGAAGTAGGTTACCATAAACACTCGGAGATCGGCTGGGTCAAAGAGAACATTATAAAACTGGAAAGCCAGGCCAGGAGCCTTGGACTTGGTGATATTGTTTCGGGTAAGTACCTTCAGGGAAAAGAAGAGGGTATTCTTGCAAGGGAAAAAGGACTTAAGATCGATTCCGGTGTATCTTCATTGAAAAAGGATGAAGAAGTGGATCTATCTGAGGAGCCGCTTTTCCGGAAACCGGAAAAGGAGAGATCCGCCGGATATACACAGTATGCCGGAAATGATAATGTATTTGCTCCTGTGGACCGCCTGGAACTTCTTGAGAACCCTTCATGCACTTCCCTGACCAGAGCTGTGGAACGTCCCACAAATCTTGATGGTTTCAGGCCTTTGATGCCGAAGAAAAAATAAAATTTAGAAAAAAAATTAAAAAGAGATTGGCTTCAGGCCTTGTATCCATATCCCACGAATCTTTGTTTTTCATCAAGGTTGCAGACGATGAACCTGTCCGATTCATTGTAAGCCAGCAATTTTGAACCGGTCAGTGTTATAGTACATTCGGATTCCGTTGTTGTCCTCTCGACCTCTTCACCATTCACTTCTATTTTTGCTAATCTCATCGGGGATGACTGCAGTCCCACGAAGATATGTGGTACATCTCCAACCGCAAAGCCCTTTGAGAACGGTGAGAAGTTACATTTGAGGGTCAGGTCTTCGGTGACATCTTCTTTTTCCGAGAGTATGAAGCCTCTCTCGATGTCCTTTGACTGAACGTTCTTGAGTGCAAGTCCCACACGTGCACCTGGTGGAGCAGTCTTTGTATCCACGTCATGCATCTGTATCGAGCGGACTTCCACCGTTTTGTCCGTTGGGAATGCTATGAGCTTGTCCTTTGCGTTCAGCGTGCCCTGTATCACCATTCCAAGTACCACACAACCGATACCTGTTACATTGAAGGACTGGTCGATCACAACACGCGTTGGAAGGTCTTTGAGCTCTTCATGCTCTTTATCGACCAGATCTCCCATCTCGAAGATCATCTCTTTCAGTTCTTCCATTCCCTCGAAAGAAGTGGTGGAAACAGAGATGTAATCCCAGTTTTCAAGAGCGGTGCCTGTGGTTATCTTCTTTATCTTTTCCTTAAGTTCATCCAGAGCAAATGGGTAGCTTGTGTCTGCTTTTGTGAGGACTATGATACCGTGTTTGTACCCCAGCAGGTCAAGTGCAATTATACATTCGCCTGTCTGTGCATCAAGGCCTTCCGGAGGTACGCACAAAAGGACAATGTCTGAAAGGTTAAAGGCGGTCACCATGGGCTTGACAGAAGTTGGATATCCTACGGCGTCTATGGCCGTCAGGACCCTGTCACCCTTGGAAAAATCATACATAGTTATGTCTGCTGTATTTCCTTTCTTCCCAAGTTTTGAAGCAAGGGTCGTCCTGCCGCTTTTTTCACTTCCGATGATAGTTATCTTTGTCATATATGATCACACTTTTAGTGTAAACAACATACCTTTTGTCATATATGCTTTTTTGAATCACCAGAGTTCACCTTTGAACATGGACAGGGTCTTATCATTGGTGCTTTTGTTCAGCTTCCTTATCTTTATTAGGAATTCATCGCCTGCTTTTTCCGGTTCATTGAATATTGCTTCCACTCCCTGTCTTCGCAGATATTCTTTGAACTTAGAAAGGGTATCAAGGTCTGAGACCCTGATCTGCACTTCTTCGGCTACCCTTTCACCTTTTTCCATTTCACCAATAGCATCGATCATTGGATAAAGGATACTTTCTCCAAGCTGAAGGCAACGTTTCATGAGATCCTCATCACTTTCTTTCCATTCAAAGGCCTGGAATCCTTCACGCACCACCCTTGAAAAAAGATAGTCTCGCCCCACATCATTGTAGAACTTGAAAGCATGCCGCAGGTCTGCACAATTGCTCTGTGAGCATGTGTACTTAACAGGCGGGATGTTCATATCCGGGTCTTTAATAACAATCCCTTCATGCTCGATCTTTCCGAGTTCCATTATAATGGCACGTATCTTTTCAGGTGCTTCCTTTTTTGTAAATTCCCCGAAGAGCCTGACCTGAGTGAAATCATATTCCTCTGCCAGCTTCCTTCTTTCATATACAGGGAGGGGCTCACCACTACCTTTGTACCTAATGTCAAAGACATAAAAGTCAATGGAATCTACATCATTGTAGATCTTCTTGGGAACATAGGGATTATCAGGTCCTACCATTTCTCCGTGCAGGACAAGTTCAGGGTGGTCATTAAAAAAATCAATGTTCAGCAGTTTACCTGCTTTTTCCGTAGAATAGGGACAAACATATCCGCCGCGTGTGATAGCTGTTATTTTACCGTCAATGGCTATAGCGCGCACATTGAAACCATTCATCTTCTCTTCCAAGCATACCGTTTCGATATCGGAAAAATGAGTTTTTATGACAGGTTCCAGCAGCATGGCACGCTGTATCTTGGGAAAACCTTTGATCAGTTCAAAACATTCATCCTTTTGTAGGATAACAGTTCCACTCTCTACCCCTGAGAATGTACTCACAAAACGAAAAAGTTGCTGGTATTCTCCCCAGTTCTGCAAAAGCTCACGCTTATCAAGCAGTTTACGGAGCCTGGAGACAGGTATGTCAAGGTAGTCTGACACACCTTCGACGTCCAGTTCAATGTCTTTACCAGCATCTTCGACTCGCATATTTCTTATTTTGCAATGGTGTTCACAAGCGTTCTCCTGGTAATGAACCCTACCATATCACCTTCAAGGTTCAGTACAGGAACACCTGAAATGTTCTCTTCGAGTATCAGCTTCTTCACTTCGGATATCGGGGTGTTGGTCTGCACGGTTTTAACACCCCTCTTCATGATATCCTCTACAATAAGGTTCTTGATACGGGAATCCTGCTTACTTCCTTCAACCACATCCCTGAAGGCACGCATTGACTTTGCAATATCGTTCTCTGTGATGATACCCACGAGCTTATCATCCTCAATGACAGGGAACCTTCCGATATTCTCATCAAGCATCTGGTGCCTGACATGACTTACCCTGTCTGCAGGGTGTACGGTTATTGGATTGCTGTTCATTACTTCGGCAGCATAACCGTCGAATGTCACATTATTAAGCAGTTCAGCAGGCGTGACCCATCCGAGAACATTCTCCTTGTCACTTACAATTATGATACCTCCTCGCTTGGCCATTAGCACGACCGCATCATCGATATCCATATCAGGCAGGACCTTCACATAATTGTCTGATACAGCAGTAGCAACATGAAGTGAAGAGGCAGGCTTTGCACCTTTCTTTCGTGTTCCTAGTTCCTTTGTAAGGCTTCTCATTGTGAGAACACCGACGAGGCTATTGTCATGTGTCACTAACAGGCGACGTGTATCTTTCTTCTCCATCACATCAAGTGCATGTGAGATTGTGTCTGCTTTGTCAATTGATGCTGGTTGTACCATTATGTCCTTTACTTGCATATCTGTCACCTCTTAAACTCATTTTCTTCATCTGTACTTCTTGCTAGACCTTTTTTATCAGGCTGCTTTCATCACGTCTGTTCTGCTGATAATACCAACTATCTCATCGTTCTCAGCAATAGGGATACCTGTAACATTCTCTTCTATCATCACCTTTGCAGCTTCAGTTACTGGATCACCAACATCAAGTATTCTTGGAATACCGACCATTATATCCTCTGCAACAAGTGGAACGTCCTTTACATACCTGTAGACCTTCTCACCTGCGGGACTTGGTTTTCTTGCCATCTTGATATTCTTGGATGGAAGTTCCCCTTCATTGTTTGCAAGCACATGGAGCGCAAGCTCTCTTGTGGTTATCATTCCCACAGCCTCTCCGGAATCATCAGTGACAATGAGTTTGCTTACCTTGTTCCTTTCCATTTCATCGACAATGTGGTTAACAGTGTGGTGTCTGTGAACAAAAACAGGCTCAAGTGTCATTATCTCACCAAGTTTGATCTCAGTGGTAAGTTCTGACATGGAGCGTACCACATCAACTCTGGTTATAATCCCCATAAGTCTGCCGTTGTTTACCACCGGGATATTATTGATATCATTATCTACCATAAGTGTTGTCGCCTGGGAAATTGATGCATCGGGGTAGATGGTCACAGGATCTTCTGTCATTATCATCTTTACAGGGACTTTATCGATCGGTCTTCTTCTCCACATAGGCTCTGCCTGTGCAAGGCGTCTTCCCAGGTCGGATTTGGTGACTATTCCCACCATATTTTCGTTCTCTACTACAACTATGGTGCTTATCTTGTGCCTGAGCATAAGGTTCCTTGCATGTGATACAGGCTCATCCGGTCCCATTACATGGACAGGTGAGGTCATTACGTCTGATACTTTCATATCTCATCCTCCTTGTTCTTTTGTTATCCTTGTGGATCTTCATTCATTCAGCCATTGCTCGTAGTATGTCCCTTTCCGTGATTATACCACAGAGTTTTCCATCGTCGATCACAGGCAGTGCTCCAATGCCGTTCTTGACCATTAGTTCACTTGCTTTTCCAAGATCACTATCCGATGTAATCCAGACAACGTCCTTTGAGATCAGTGAACTGATAGGTATATCCATCACTTCATGGATATTGCCGGTTGTAAGCTTTTCAAAGGCCTCTCCGCTTCCCAGGAAGTGCATTATTGCAGAAGCATTGACAACTCCTATGAGAATGTCCCCTTTGACCACAGGAAGCCGGCGGAAATGGTTTTTGACCATTACCTTTGCAGCATCGCATATTGTCATGTCTGAAGGTGCTTTCTCAACTCTTTTGCTCATATGGTCAGCAATGGTCTTGTTCGTCACTATTCCCGAAGAAAATTTCAGGAAATCCTTCTCTGTGCAGATAGCGCGTACATGGTTAGTGCTGTCTACAATTGGAAGGCTTCCGATGTTGTTCTTTAGCATAAGGTCAAAAGCTTCCTTTATGTTACCATCACTGCGTATCGATACGACCTTGTGCTGCATGATTGTGCTTACATTTGCATTGATGGCTGAGAGCAGGTTTCCTTTGTATCTGTTCTCAATAAGCTTGTTCTTCTCTCCTCCTCCGAGGAAATCGATAACGTCGAAAGATGTGACGATGCCTTCTATACGGTTTGTACCTGCATCAGTAATGGGGATGTGCCTGAAGTTCTTTCTTGTCATTGTCTTTATTGCGTCAATGATCCTCGTTGTGGGTGGTATTGTAATAACGTCCTTTGTGGCCACCGACATGATGTCCCCTTCATGCTCTGAGATCCTTGTATGAAAATCAAAAGCCCCGCGATCCATTGTACCGGAAGTGGTGATCATAGAATGGTCCTTTTTCTGAACCCTGCTTTTAGTGGGACTATGTGTTTCAAGTTTCATTTAATCCTCCATATTGTCTTTCTTTAGTGATGTCTGAATAGCGGTACATGTTCGGAGTGATCTTGGATTACCCGAAAATATCTTTGGGCCTTTGATACGAGCCCGTATTTACTTCTAAATGAACTCTAGGTGGAATCCCCTCCATTATTGAACAGGATCAATTCCCATTACAAATGCCTGCAATACATCCGTGCGGTCCACGATACCTGCTATGCGGTCCTCATTGACGACCGTCATTCTACCAACATCGTAATGGAGCATCTGCCTGAGACAGTCTTTTATAGGCGTTTCAGAAGATACTGAATAAACAGGTGTTGACATTATCTTTTCAACTACTGTGGTATCTTTGGGCTGGGTTGCACGGGTTTCGCTCATGGATGTCCTGATAAATCCTGAACGGATAATGTCCATCCTTGTGACAATTCCTATTGGTTCTCCTTTCTCTGAGACCACAGGCAGTCCTGAAAAGTTCGATTCGAGAAGAACAGGCCAGATCTTTGTGACATTTTCATGAGGTTTACAGGTTACAACATCTGTTGTCATAATCTCAGACACAGTTCCATCCAGTTTCCTGTTGCTTTTAATTTTTGCAAGGATGTCCGAATTGCTTACAATACCTGACAGTCTCCTATCTTCGTTGGAAATGACAACAGGACACCTCCCGATCTCCGAATCGAGAAGATATTTTGCAGCATCAGCAATTTCTGTCGCCGGTGTTATCAGGGGACAGGTTTGAATATAACCTTCAACGGTAACATTGGATTTTGTTGCTTTGATATTGAGAACATCCTGATCCTTCAGTATACCGATGACCTTTTTTTCCTCATCGATTACAGGCAGACCCCTGAGGTAGTGATCTCTCATCAGCTGACGTGCATGTGTGATGCTGTCATGCTTATTTATGCATACGGCATCCTTTGACATGATTTCATTGACTTTCATACGAACCCCCGTTCATAAGGCTTTTCAGAGAAATTATTCAGTCGTAGTAACCTTCTTCTTCCTTACAGTCCTCACATAACATCAGACCGTTAACAGTGCTAAGGTTATCCACATACGAATTACATCTCTGACAGATCCCCCTTCCGAACTCCGTGGTTTCGGGAATATCCTGCTCCCGGTTCATTTCTATCAGGTCCTCAAGAATAGTGTTAAGACCCGGAGCAACTGTAAGGATATCCCGATCCGTTACAATACCGTTGATCTTATCATCAATATCGGTAACTGCAAGTCTGCGAATCCCGGATTTGACCATAATCTCAGATGCTTTGATAACATCTGTGGTCGATCTTATTGTTATTATGGGAGACGACATAATCTCTTCAGCAAGCATGGTGCTGGGTTTGACATCCTTTGCCATGACCTTGTGAACGATATCCCTTTCAGTTATAATACCTACGGGATTGCCATCTTTAGAGACAATGAGGCTTCCAATATTATTTTCCTTCATTGCCTGAGCAGCTTCAAGTGCTGTACTGGTGATGTCAAGGATAAAAACATCCTGCGTCATGATCTCGCGCACGACAATATCGTTCAGGAACTGGCCTGCAGTTCCTTCTGCCTCGACATCCCATTTGGTCCCGTTGACCATACGATATCACCCTCCTATGCTATTGCTTGTGTTCCCACACTACACAAAGAATATTCTGACTTAATAGCATATATAGGTGATTGTACTCACAATATAGTTATCCTTGTGCGGTTTCCTGCACTTAGCTCTATCTCATCATTGAAACCTGTTTTTGAATATGCGTCAATGATCTGGATTGGAGTATCGATATCCAGTTCGTCCACAAGCAGCGCATGATCTGCCCATAATGCAATGCGGATCCTTCCTGTGTCATCGGATACATAGATATTGGACACCATGTTGGTGGTCCCGTCGTCCCTGTCAAATTCCCTGAGCTCCCCAAGACCCGATACTGAGCCTTTGATAGAATACGATTCACCGGGAATAATATCGGCTATTGATGTGAAGCTTTCTTTGTATTCTACTTCTGCATCTGTTTTCCTGAGGACCCCATGGTTTCCGATCTGTATCTCTACCTGCTGGCTGAAGTTGTTCATCCTAGCATATCCGTTTATGATCTCAACGGTGTCATCAAGTTTCATTTCCTTTGTAGAGTCGACCTTTTCGTCCCATAGTGTCACACGGATCTTTCCGGTCTCATCACCAATAAGGATGTTACCGACGCGACCCTGGCTTCCATCCTTTTTCTGGAATGTCCTCACGTCCGATACGTCCAGTAACTTTCCGGAAACGTTGATGTCACCCATCCCGTCCCTGATCTCGGATATCTTCTGCGAGTCAAGCCTGACCTCGATCTCCTGATCGGTGGTGTTGATCACACCATATCTTCCGATGTTGACCTCGGTTCCTGAATATCCTTCCTTTGCATATCCGCTGATCTCCATGCAGTCTCCAACCTCGATATTTCCATTCTTGATGAGGTCAGCGCGGTCATCCCAGAGGGTAAGCCTGATAGAGCCGGTATCATCAGCTACCATAAGGTTTCCGACCCTTCCGATGGTGCCGTCATTCCTGTTGAACTCGCGTACATCGAATATTGAGACAACCTTTGCAACGAAACTGACATTCCCGATCTCAGGTGTAATGTCCTTTATTTTGATAATCTCCTTTGCGGTATCTGTAACACCTAGGTCGTGGGCAACAAGCATTGCCGCTGTCCTGGTATCACAAAGGCCGCTCATCTGCTCGACCTTTTCTTCTACCTTTTTTCGAAAATCATCTTCGCTGATAATGCCTCCAAGCTTATTGTAGATCTCAGTTATCTCGTCCATTGATGACACCTGTTAATGTGATGCGGAACATGGATCCGCAGAACCGTTTAAAATATATGGATTTGCAAAGTAATTTGTGCTCACTATCCTATTATAGTGTGAACCCGCTTAACTTTAGTCCGATATGATATAATTCTAACGAAAGACTGTTGTATGAATTCTAAAAGGCATCTGTGAACAGGCAGTACCACTTTAATATTTAAGCGTACTGTGAGGGAAGTTACGGATAAAGTTATATTAAGTATTAAATGCATTTGCAATTAGATAGCATGATTCGAAAATGTAAAGAGCATGGATACTTCAGAGGCGAAGATTGTCCTGATTGTGGCAATAGTGGCAGGTATGTACTGGATGACGAACGTGAAGAACGTCTCGGCAGGTTCGTTTCAGGCGCCTTGAGACATTTTCCGGATGATGTAGGTCTTACAATGGATAGGCAGGGCTGGGTCAACACGGACCTGCTCTGTGATATGATGGAACGCAGATACAGATGGGCAAGCAGGGAGCGCCTGATCTCACTTGTTGAATCTGACGTTAAGAACAGGTATGAGATAACAGGGTCCAGTATAAGGGCAAGGTATGGTCATTCCGTGGATGTGGAACTGGACTATCCTGACAATGAGTTGCCTTACCTTTACTACGGCGTTAGCCAGGAAGAGGTTGATATGCTTCTTGATGCCGGTATTTCTCCCCTGAGGCAGACATATGTCCATCTCAGTACCACTCCGGAAAAGGCTACAGAATCAGCATCAGTCCACACAGAGAATCCGGTAGTTCTGGAAATAGATGCAGAAGAGGCACAAAATGACGGCATCGAGTTCATGGCCGTTAACAGTGACATCGTCCTGGCAGAAGCTGTGCCTCCTGAATATCTGAGCGTTGTCGAAGACAAAGAATGAGCAGATCTGCTCATATCACCGATATTTCTATCAATCCCTCTTTTTTTTCTGTCCTGAACTTTACATCAAGGAACTGTTCTGTGACGTGTATGTTCGTTGATGTATGGGAAGACTTCTCCCTTACTGTAAAAGAACCTCCTTTTGTGAGTCCAAGGTAGGGTATCAGCTGATCTGCCAGGTGAACGTCTACGGAAGAGTTGCTCGAAAGTTCGTCAAGAAGCTCTCTGGCTGCACGTGAGCCCACTTTTTCAGCAGGTAATCCTCTTTTTCCCGGAACATATGCTCCCTTCATTCCGGAGTGCAATGTTATACCGCTTCCAGTGGAAGCATATTCAGCACATTCAGTATCTATGTGACATTCATAACCGGCTTTTTTAATGATATCACTTGCAGAATCTGCCTGACGCTGTGCAACATGCTCGGGGAGGTTGGAGCAATGTGATATGCCGGTGACTTTTACTTCTTCTGCTTTCATGGGTTTTTCTGAGAAGTCGCAGGGTCTCAGTTTTGAAGGGGAGATTTTTGCTTGGACGACTCCACCGCCACGGGGGTAGTAACCTCTTTTTCGTGTATCTATATTACATCTGTACCCCATCTCTGAAATAGCCCTTAGTGTCACATTGTTAAGGTAATCGATGCTCGGGGACCAGGAAACGTCTGTGCCTCCGGTGATCATCAATTCGATGTCAGTTTCAGAATAGGCTGCTGCAGGCATTATACATTGAAGCAGGAGCGAGATACTTCCCGCGGTTCCGATATCAATATCATAGCAACCCCCCTTTATTTCCTGTGGAGAAAAAGTAATGGATGTCGATCCTATCCCAAGTCCTTCAACAGTGGCATCACAGATCAGGGCAGCCGTTTCTATTGCTTTTACATGCTGTGCCGAAAGACCGGGTTTAGGGCGATTGCTGCGTATATCTGTAATAGTGACAGCTTCTCCTGTGAACGCTGAGAGTGCCACGGAAGTTCTCAATATCTGGCCGCCACCTTCACCATAGGACCCGTCGATATGTATCATTCATCTTTCTCCTTCCCACTATTCCTGTAGGCATCCTTTACAGCATAGAAAAGCGGGTCCACAACAGTTCCCACAGGTGGTGCATAACAGGTTTCCATTGTAAGCATCTCGTCCATGCTGGTCTTTTTCTTTATCATGAATGCAAGGCTGTCGATTCTTTCCTTGACTCCGGTCTTTCCTATGACCTGTGCACCTACAAGGTATCGTTCCCTGAAAAGGAGTTTAATATGGATCTCGCTACTGTCCGGAAAGATGGTCGAATGGGTAACTCCTGTGGCATAACCTGTAGTTATGGTGGTATTGTATGATTCCGCTTTCCCGGATGTCAGTCCCACAGAACCTATCACCAGGTCTCCTGCGACGTATACACTTGGTCCTAGAACAGGTCCCAATGTTGTTCCTTTGCCACAGATGTTGTCTGCAATTACGGTGGCCATGCGTCTTGCAACAGGAGCAAGCTGGATCAGGCTCTTCTTCGAAGTCACAAGATCGGTCACTTCACAGCAGTCACCGCCGCCGAAGATTTCAGGTGAGAATTCATCACCGATCCTTGCCTGGAGGTGGTCATTGACAACCAGTCCTCCCAGTTCTCCGGTCACAACACCTGCTTTCTTTGCAAGTTCCGTTTCAGGAACTATTCCCGTACTGATAATAACTACGTCTGCAGGTAACTTTTCTTTTGAAAGGACCACATTTTCAGCCTTTTTCTGACCTTCAATGCTTTCCGGTACCTCTTCTGTGATAAGTTTTACACCTATAGATTTTAAGTAGTCTTTGACGATCTCCGACATGTCAGTGTCTACCATGCGGGAAAGGATCGAAGGACTGCGGTTGACAAGCGTTGTATCTATCCCCTGCTTTGCTGTTCCTGCAGCGACCTCGACCCCGATGGCACCGGCACCGATGACGACCACATTTTTGGCAGACAGTAGTGCAGCTTCTATCTTCATTCCGTCGGAAAGTGTCTGGAGGGTGAAGACCCCTTCCAGATCGAGGAACGGCTGAAGATGGGAAGGAATACGATGTGTTCCACCTGTAGCGATGACAAGCCTGTCAAAGGCGATCTTTCTGTTCTCAAGTTTGATTAGCTTGCCGGAGAGGTCGATCTCCCTGGCCTCTGTTTCCAGAAGTATATCTATTCCCATTTTGTCAAAGAAATCCGGTGTTCTTATGATAAGGTCCTCGAAATCCTGTACCTTGCCTGCCAGTTTGAAAGGTATTCCGCATTCGCTGTAGGATACATGACTGTCTTTTGAGATGACAATTACAGAAAGATCAAGGCATCGTTTCACATGTGTGGCGGTTGCCATTCCGGTTGCCCCCCCTCCGAGGATTGCAACATTATATTTTGTAATCTCTTTCATAAGGATAATTCATGTAGTCTGATTAATAGGCTTTTGTACAAAGCACGGGCTGATTATTTCGGAATAATAAAAAAAGTAGCTGTAGAGGATGGATGTATGAAAGATGAAGATTATCGACGAGCGAGTTTGGGGAGTGGGGGGTTATTGTAGCAAAAATAATGTGTCCCGCTCGTCAAAATCCCTACATTCTATTATTATATAAATATGTTGGCAGAATTATGCTGTATTCTCTTTCCAATTTTCAGCTGGCAGATTATAGCTTCTTTATTAGAGGGACAATAATATCAAAACAATTTATATTTATATGTTGTTCGTATGGTACAGAATAGCGATTCCATGATTTCTTAAATCGTGTACAAGGAAATCCGGAATATTGGAAAAACCACAAGGTTATTAAAGTGTAAAGACTAATTAGTTTATTGTGATCGAAGCAAGGTCACATCATAACTAAAATTTAATTGGTTTATCAAAAATCCCATTGGGTGATTTATCTAATGGGTGTAAGCAGATCATCAAAATATAATCAGAATCATATTAGGTCCACTATTGAAAAAATGTGTGCCATATCATATAATACAAACATAGGGAGTTATCTAAAGACCAGGTTTCATTCATATATTATTGGAATTGGACCTACCGGCATCTTAGATCCAGCATCTATTGTTCCATGAATGTTCAAACGCTCAAAAGTTAATGCCGGAATGTTCACTCATATAGGCCAATGCATAGTTGCATGATTACATAGTTTCTTTGCCAGCTGCATAAGGCTTGGGCCTGTGAATTATCCGGATAGTTGGTACGTTACTTGTTAGTTTGTACATTAAGGTATTAAGGGGCGCTTGGTAACAAGCGACCATATGATGAGGGTGAGGGTTAAATCAGATATTGTAGCCGCTAAGTTGTTCTTCCGCTGATCTTTAATATCCTCTGTTTGTTTTTGTGCTTTAGATTCTTTTTTGCTGTTCTGTTACAAATTCGGATAATGCCACATAGGTAACATATCATAATAAATG
>JBNJIC010000036.1:0-17544 GCA_051749005.1 Halobacteriota archaeon
CTCGAATCGTTCCCGAAGCATCATCAATCCCACAGATATCCTACATCGAAGCAATGGAGATGTCATATTTTGGGGCCAAGGTCCTTCACCCGCGTTCAATAGAGCCTGCAATTAAGCATGGCATACCTGTTCGGGTCAAGAATACATTCGATATTGATTATCCCGGCACACTCGTAGTCTCAGACCAGACATGCAGTGAGGATGTCGTAAAAGCAGTGACACTTATCAGAAAAGTGGCTGCCATCAACATCTCAGGTGCCGGAATGGTGGGAGCCATCGGTACAGCAGCCAGGATCTTTTCCGCACTGGCAAAAGCTGGAGTCAACATTATCATGATCAGTCAGAGCTCCTCCGAAGCCAACATGTCACTTATTGTGGAAGATGCACACCTTAAAAGTGCTGTTAAAGCATTGAAATCCGAATTCAACAAAGATATCGTCAAAGAAGTTGTTTATGACAAGGATGTATGTGTGGTCGCTGTGGTAGGTGCCGGAATGGACGGAATTCCCGGTGTTGCAGGAAAGGTATTCGGTGCTCTCGGCAAAGGCAATATCAATGTAATAATGATAAGCCAGGGATCATCCCAGCACAACATTTCCTTCGCCATCAAGGAAAAAGATGCAGAAAATGCAGTAAGTGTGCTGCATAAGGAGTTCGGTCTTGGATCAAAAGAAAAAACCGGACAATAAAGGAGGCCTAAAAGTTGAGTGATAAACATCTTACATACGCAGATTCCGGAGTGGACATCGAGAAAGAGGAGTCCACCATCAAAGCACTGACAGGCGGAATGACATACAGAAGAGAGGGTCTGGGTGCCCCTCTCACCGAGATTGGCCACTATGCAGGCCTTATCGATTTTGGAGAATACGCACTTGCAATGGCAACTGATGGCGTCGGTTCAAAAGTACTCATCGCAAATGAGATGAAGCGCTGGAACACAGTTGGTATAGACTGTATTGCCATGAACGTGAATGACCTCCTGGCCATTGGTGCAGAACCGGTCAGTTTCGTGGATTATCTTGCAATTGAGGAGCACACCGACGAGTTCGCACGTCAGATCGGCGAGGGACTTACAAAGGGTGCAGAGATCTCAAGGATGACCATCGTCGGCGGCGAGACTGCAACCCTTCCGGAGATCATAAACGGCTTCGACCTTGCAGGAACATGCCTTGGAATGGTAAAGAAAAATGAGATCATCACAGGTGAGGAAGTAAAACTTGGCGATATCCTTTTAGGCATTCCAAGTAGTGGCGTTCACAGCAATGGTTACACTCTTGTCAGGAAGATAGTCGAACAGTCAAAATATTCATACCAGGACGAATTCCCTTACAACAAAGAGACCACCGTGGGTGATGAACTGCTTATCCCAACCCGAATCTACATGGAAGTGCTCGATGTAATAAAAGAATGTGACGTTCACGGACTTGCACACATTACAGGAAGTGGCCTCCTAAAACTCAAAAGAGTTACTGATCTCGGATTTGATTTCACTGATCCTATCGAGCCAAATGACATTTTTAAGTTCCTTCAGGAAGAAGGCAACGTTGATGAGCTTGAGATGTACCGCACATTCAATATGGGAATGGGCTTTTTGATCATCCTTCCGGAAGAAGATGCTGAGAAAGCAGCTGAGATGACCGGAGGAAAGATCGTCGGAAAGATAGTAGAAAGTGGTATACGTGTTGGAGACCTAAAGATAGTATAACATGGCATGCATCAACGACATACCTTATGAGATCCTCCTTAAGGGAGGTACACCAAAGCAATGTGAGGACTTTATCCAAAAAGAATGTGATGAAGTCTTTCACGTCAAAGGCGGATACAAGCTACGTGGAGTACTCCTCCGCGGAGGAGACTCCATTCCAATAGGGATCAAAGGCAACGATATTATATTCCAGTTCATCAAACCATGCAGCGGGCTTTTCATACTGAGGATCCCGGACGCACAGGACGAGATCGAAAATTTACGCAATTCAATGAAATGATCATAGCTTTGATCTTCTGGCACTGTCCATAACACATGCGAGGAAATCCGGGGAGGGAAACTCGTGGACCGTCGTGGCAATGACCATCCCCCTTCCCAGTTCTTTTACCACCATTACAGCTTCGCCATTGTCATTATTTAATATGACATCCCCGTCCGTGGAAGAAAAATAACCATCGCATTCAACGGCCGATTCCGGATCTGCAACTATACACTGCGCCCCGTGTACCCCCAACCTGTGAAGATGGGTCTCACCATGCTTTTCCGTGTATGTAAGCTGTATAGGCAGCCAATTGTGATCATACGTTTTTACAAGTGCCCCGAAGACGACAAGTACACCTCCGGCATTTAAAAATTTCTCAAAGGTTTTTTTACTTTTTTCGATTCCCGAAAGGATCTTTGTATATGCTGAATTGGCAAATCCTGTGGGTACAATGACACATTTGCATGAAGGAAGAAAAGGCGTACCTAAAGCTGTGGAAAGGATGCGCTGGCATTTCAGTCCGTTCTCCTCGAAGAGTTTCTCAAAAAGCAAAGGTTTGTCCCATAGAAGCATCACGTCTGTCATGAGAAGAACTAAACATTGAAGACTCTTAAATATTCCTGTGCCATCCAAAAACGGACATATATTCAATATCAGACCCTGTTGACCATAATCACATAATGTCTGCAGAAAAACAGGAGTAATAATAATATATTACACCATCCGGTAAAAAACACCAGATAAGGAAATTAACAAAGAAATGAAAATAAAAAAAGAAAAAAGAGAGTTTGGAACCTTCATACAGAATTAAGGTATCTTTCGACCTCCCAGTCATGGACCTGAATACGATACGCATCCCATTCAGCCCTGGCAAGACGAAGCAGATTCCTCATAACATGCTCACCAAGTGCTTCACGCAAAACCTCATCCCGGGCAAGATAATATGTAGAATCTTTTAGTGTTGGTGGAAGTGTCTCTATGCCAAGCTCTTCGAGCCCCTCTTCGGAAAGTTCGAAGATATTCTCATCCCTTGGCTCCCCTGGATCGACCCTGTTCCTGATACCATCCAGACCTGCTGCGAGAATTGCAGCAAAGGTTATATAAGGGTTGCAGGAAGGATCCGGGCTCCTAAGCTCCACACGAGTACTTTGACCTCTTGCAGCAGGTATACGGATCAATGAACTTCTGTTAGCACCAGACCATGCTATGTATACCGGTGCCTCATAACCAGGAACCAGACGCTTGTAAGAATTAACAAGCGGATTGGAAATAGCTGTGATAGCTTTTACGTGTTTAAGGAGGCCGCCAATGAAGTAGCGTGCATCATCACTTATCTCCATGTCACCATCCGGATCATAGAATGCATTTTCACCTTTCCTTGAAAGGGAAAGGTTTACATGCATACCTGAACCGCTCTCACCAAAGATCGGTTTTGGCATGAAGGTTGCATGCAATCCATTGATCTTTGCAATAGTGCGGGTAACATACCTGAAGGTCATTACATTATCAGCGGTGTTAAGTGCATCACCATACTTGAAATCGATCTCATGCTGACCAAAAGCAACCTCGTGGTGAGATGCTTCTATATCAAATCCAAGGTCTGTCAGTGTCAGTACGATGTCACGGCGTATGTCCTCTGCAAGGTCTGCAGGTGCGAACTCGAAGTACCTGCCATAGTCATGCGGCCTTGTAGTTGGATTTCCGTTGTCCTTTTCAAAAAGGAAAAATTCAAGTTCAGGACCTACATTAAGAGAGAAGCCCATATCCTCAGCTTCCTTGACCATCTTCTTAAGAACATATCTTGGATCACCATCAAAAGGAGTACCATCGGGCATATAGACGTCACACACAAGCCTCGCAACAACGCCTTTCTCCTGCTTCCATGGAAGGATCTCAAATGAAATAACATCCGGTTTCAGAACCATATCCGATTCATCGATACGTACAAAGCCTTCAATGGAAGAGCCATCAAATGATATTCCCTGATCGAGAGCTTTTTCTATCTGCGTTACGGGGATCTCAACATCTTTAACGACGCCCTGGATGTCTGTGAACTGCAATCTGATAAACTTAACATTGTTTGATTCAATGGCTTTGAGTACATCTTCTTTGGTATTAATATTCATTGCATCGCCTACATCAATAGATCGATTTGTGCCTAATTGATTTACATATATTGGTTTTATCTTTAAAATCCTAACGTTATTATATCACGCTTTTGGTAGGTCCATAATTAGAAGATTTAAAGTGTTTCAAATAAACCCCGAATAAAATATGATAAAAGGATAAGGTAAAGGAAGGAAACTGCAGATCCCTTTTGAGGGGATATTTGTTGAAATCCAAATTAGTATTGACGGAAGGAATCTTTCAGTTTCCCTTATCAGAATCCAATCAGTAATTCGCAGGAATAGGATATATAGTCACTGGTAAGAGCCAGTGATATAATGCTCTGAGAACCTGCTTAATTCCCAGCTTTAAACAAAGCGGATACCTACATCATGCATCTTATTGCGTATGGCAATATTGATCACCAGAGGAGTAAGTGATTCCACCATACCGGATGTCTCGATCGGACCAATATCAAGAGGTCGCATGTTAGGGATATCCCTTACAAGATCGAAAACTATGTTCTTGGAATGCATGCAGTTTCCACAGACCGCGATGTCATAATCAAGTTCAAGGTCAAGATCTGCAAGCTTATTTGCAGGAACATTGTGGAAAGCAGAGACAAGCTCAATGCCTTCCGGCAGAAGAGTGACCATCTCCTCAGCTGCACTGCCTGCGTCAGGAGTTGTGTAACAGAAATAATCAGCATTGTATTCCGAATCCTTGGCATCAATGGTAACCGGGGCGTTATTGGAACCCTCCTGCTTGATATAACAGCGGTCCTTCTCCATAGGAACTACCACAGAGACCACGATCTGATCCTTCAATACAGGAGTGATCACCTCAATAACAGATGGCACTTTCTCATAGCGTATTGCAAATATAATGACATCTGCAACTTCTGCTGCTGCCTTGTTATCCATACCCTCAATAGTGGCATCAATTCCCCTGTCCTGCAGTATCTTAGTATATTCAGCTGCTACATCCATAGCCTTTTCTGCACTTCTTGAGCCCACTACGACATCATGCTTCGGACCCCATCGAAGAGCAAATCCTTTACCAATATTACCAGTTCCACCAAGTATTGCGATCTTCATAACAATCCCATTAATATCCAGCTTAGTTATATCTGTTTTGACAAGTAAAAAAGAAGTAGGGGTAGAAAGAAAGAGGGATAGGACCTCTTCTTTCAGTGCCCGGGAGGTGTTTTTGAACTCTTAAGCAATACTTAGAGCCATCCGCGGTCTGCCATTGCTTCAACAACACGGTTGATAGCGACAACGTATGCAGCGGTCCTCATGTTGATGTTGTATTCCTTGGAAGCTTCGAGGACAGCGTGGTATGCGTTTGTCATCTTAGCATCGAGACGGTTGTGGACACGCTCTTCACTCCAGCGGTACATGTAGAAGTTCTGGACCATTTCGAAGTAGGACACAGTAACCCCACCACCATTACAGAGGAAGTCAGGGATCAGGTGTACACCATTCTCGAAGAGGATCTCATCTGCTTCAGGTGTTGTTGGACCATTTGCAAGTTCTGCGACGATCTTTGCTTTGATCTTGTCTGCGTTCTCGTGTGTGATGACGTGCTCTAGAGCTGCCGGGATAAGTACATCGACATCAAGCTCAAGGATATCTTCGTTGGAGATGGGCTCTGTTCCTGCGAGGCCGACAACTGAACCGGTTTCCATCTTGTGTTCATGTGCTGCTTCTGCACTGAAACCTACCATGCTCATGACACCGCCCCTGCTGTCACTGACAGCAACGACCTTGCATCCGAAAAGCTCTTCACAAAGAGCACCTGCGTAGTAACCTGCATTACCGTATCCCTGTATTGCGACGGTTGCCCCTTTGAGTTCAAGACCGATCTCTTCTGCTGCTTCACGGACTGCGTAGAGACCACCACGTGCTGTAGCGTCGCCACGACCTAGTGAACCACCAATGCTAAGTGGCTTACCGGTGATGACACCAGCCTGATTCTTACCTGCGAACTTGGAGAACTCGTCCATCATCCATGCCATCATCTGTGGGTTGGTGTAGACATCAGGTGCAGGTACATCCTTATCAGGACCCACGATCATTGAGATGCTTGAAATGAACTTTCTTGAAAGACGCTCAAGCTCACCAGCAGACATTTCCTTAGGGTTGCAGATAACTCCACCCTTACCTCCACCGAGAGGGATGTCCATTACTGCACATTTCCAGGTCATCCATGCTGCAAGTGCCTTGACTGTGTCAACGGTCTCTTCTGGGTGAAAACGAATACCGCCTTTGGTCGGGCCCTTTGCATCATTGTACTGTACCCTGAATCCCTGGAAGACCTTTATGCTTCCGTCGTCCATGCGGACAGGAAGGGATACGTGCATTTCCCTCATTGGGTTCCTGAGGATCTCGTGGATACCTTCATCAAGCTCCATGATGTCTGCGCATTTCTTTAACTGCTTTCTTGCATTTTCAAATGGGTTCTGTTCTGCCATATGGTTTACCTCGCATTAAATTCTAGATATTAATTTTATATTTAAAAGACTATGTAAAAGATATAGTCTTTTTTATAAACGATTTTACTAATCATCTCACCGGAGATCTGAAAATAGCATATCCAATGTGACAACTAGGCTAGCTATTACCGATGAGTAGTATAAATTAATAACGGTAAAGACTGATCAAATAATAAATATATTATATAAAAATAACGGAAGAAAATGTTCGATGTTTGAATAATTATATATAAAAGATAGGTATATTTTGAAAGTATAGGGATATATTAAAATGAGAAACATAAACGCCAAATAAACATGATCAATTATTTAAGGTAGAATATACGATCAATATTCGCATAAAAACGTACCTTCAAAAATAAAGATAAAATAAGAGACAACCATAAGCCACCATACACTAAAACATAAAGACCCGGTACCAATGATCAGGATGTTCCCACGGGTTGCCGGCAGATAAAATCCAAAGTAAAAAGGATCATTTTAAATGCATTAAAAAAGTCAATTCTTAACGACATATTTATATAAGGCTATCTGATATTAGCTCATGGCGCATTGTAAGGTCCTTGCATGAGAACATGGCAGAGCCTTTCAGTGAATGTACAGACAACCTCAATGCGGCACATACGATAATGCGACATATGCCTGACACGAGGGAAACCGGAAGGGACAGCGGGAATCCCATTAGGATGATCTTTCGGAGTTAGTGGGCCGGGCTACAGCATTATCAACATCTTCTAGGATCACATTATATCAGGACCACAGATATGTCTTTTGAAAATGCACTGAAGGACAAAGATGATAGCATTACCATTGATCTGGAAGTGACACCGGGCTCAAAGAAAGCATCCTTTCCCGGAGGTTACAACCAGTGGAGACAGCGTATTGAGATCAAGCTGGCCTCAGCTGCACAGAAAGGAAAGGCCAACGATGAGCTCATAGAAAGTCTCGCAGATTTTTTTAAAAAAGGTACATCAGATGTTACTATAAAGTCAGGTTCAAGAAGCACAAAAAAGACGGTTGAGATAAAGGGACTTTCGTATGATGATGCATTGAGGTTGCTTGAGGGATTTTTTTGATTAGCAGCCATTTCTTGTCGATAAAAAGAAAGCATTAATGATATATACAATGGTTCGTATATAAAAACGCATGTCTATTACGCAGGTTCTTACTAACCCCAACGCCTTCTTTGCGGAGAAGACCGGAAATGAAGTTGAGATGAAAACACCGATCCTTATCATTCTTTTCATAGCAGTATTAGGTGCAATTAACGCTGCAATAATGACGCAGAAGATAATGGAGATCCTGCCCCCCGAAGCAGCAGCTTTTGCAGGAATTGGGGCAATTGCAGGTGCTATTGGAGCATTCATAAGCTCATTTATCATGTGGATCATATATTCGGGAGTATTCTACGCCATCTCATCCGTACTTGGAGGAGAGGGAACATTCAAACGCGTGCTCGAAGTTGTTGCATACGGCTTTATTCCTTCAATTGCAAGTGGGATCATAGGCATCATTGTAATGGCAACATCCTTCTCAATGGACAACTTTGACATGCACAATCCCGAACTTATGGAACAGGCGATCATCAACGACCCCACAATGAGAATGTCAATCCTGATCGGAATCCTTTTCACACTATGGAGTGCTAACATCTGGATATTCGGACTTGTCCATGCAAGGCACATGAGCGTGAAAAATGCAGCAATATCCGTACTGGTACCTGTAGGACTCTATATATTATACACTTCAAGACACTTCATAGGTGCATAAAGTGACAATAAAGGCCATTATAAGCATAGCACTGGTGCTGCTTCTGACGACGATAGCACCGGCTGCAGCTGATACAGATATTCGCCCTACAGTGGTCGTGGATTACTCCATAGAACCTTCAGTCCTTATGCCAGGAGACACCGGCACCATTACCATATCAATAGAGAATATGGCAGACGGGGAGATATATGTACAGGAAGATGACAAGACCTTCGACATGAATGCCTACATTGCCAGTATTGCACTTGGCGGTAACGACGGTATAGAGATACTCAACAAAGAACACACGGATATCGGATTGCTGGGACCACGTGACACCATAAAGCTGGCATTCAACATACGTGCAAAGGAAACTGCTGAGAATGGCGTCCACTTCCTGAGCATGGAACTTGTGGGCGGCAGTGACATGAACGATCTTAACTACAACATACCGATCAAGATCGATGACAGGAACCTGAAGCTTATAATGGCAACAATGCCAACAACTGTGATGAACGAGATATCGACCATAGAGATAGATATTATTAACACCCGACCGAACGAGGTCACAAATGTCATTATCAAACCCGAAGGAGAGAATGTATCTTTCAATCCTGCAGAAGTTTTTGTGGGAAATATCCCCGCCGGGAACAAGTCCACAGTTGACATCACACTTAACACCATGACCTCTCCGGGCGGAATGAAGAACATCTCATTCATAGCATCGTTTTTCAATGGCGATAACTTCCACACTTCTGGAAATGAGAAGCTGGAGATCAATGTTGTTGACCAGCCATCCCTAATCTTCACAAGTCTTGAAGTAACACAGATCGGGAACACCTACTCCATTATCGGGGACATCAACAATTTTGGCACCACTGATGCAAAGAACTTGCTTGTATCCGTTGAAGGATCAGAGGACATCAAGCCCGTGCAGCCTTATGCAAACTACTTCGTAGGCACACTGGAAGCCGATGACTTCAGCAGTTTCGAACTGTCTGCAATTGTCTTGTCCCCCGAGGTCATTCAGATACCTATTCTTATAGAGTTCCGTGACACTGACAATGTATATTCATCAGTAACAGGTTACATTGACCTTGAAAGTGCATCAACTGCACCAGGTGAACAGAGAGATACGCCGGCATGGATGTGGAGCATAGTCGGAGTGATCACCATAGCCATTGCCGGAATTATTGTCTATAGCTGGAAGAAGAAAAAAACAGCAGAGTCTGAAGACGATGAAGACATGTACGAAGACGAAGATGATCTTGATGAAGAATACTTCGAAGATGAAGAACGAACTGAAGAGTTCGATGAAGCTGACACCGATGAAGACAAAGACTGACGGGGAACATATGTCCGATCCGATAGTCAGCTTGCAGAAGGTCAGAAAGAACTACATCATGGGAACAAATAAAGTCCACGCCCTCAACGGAGTCAGCATATCCATTGAAAGAGGAGATTTCGTCACAATTATGGGTACATCAGGTTCCGGAAAATCCACACTTCTTAACATGGTAGGCTGTCTTGACAAACCAACATCCGGCAAAGTGAAGATCAATGGTACGGATGTGACAAAGGTCGATGATGACAAACTTACAGCCATCCGCAGGGACAACATCGGATTCATCTTCCAGCAGTTCAACCTGATACCCACCCTTACAGCGCTCGAAAATGTCGAGATCCCAATGATATTCAGCCGAATTTCGCCGTCCAGACGTAAAAAAAGGGCAATGTGGGCACTTAAACAGGCACAACTTGATACCGAATATGCATCCCACCGGCCTAATGAACTCTCAGGAGGACAGCAGCAGAGGGTAGCTATAGCCCGGGCCCTTGCAAACAAACCTCCCATCATTCTAGCCGATGAACCTACCGGAAACCTTGATTCAAAGACAGGGGAGAGCATCATGGAGCTGCTTGTCAGATTGAATGATGCAGGCACGACCCTTATAGTCGTCACCCATGACCAGAAACTTACTGAATATTCCAACAGGACCATCGTGCTGATGGATGGAGAGGTCTCTGATGATATCTGTTGAAGATCTCCAAAACAACATGTACCTACAACTTGCAAGGAGAAACCTTAGCCGGCAGACATTCAGGACGGTTCTTGCAGCCATAGGCATAATCATCGGTGTCATTGCCATCTCATCCATGGGAATCCTCGGTAACAGCCTGAAAATGTCTGTCACCGATTCATTCGGAGACATAGGGGATAAACTTCTTATCTATCCTGCACCCGGAGAGGACGGAATAACTGAAAAGCAGATATCCCAGATGAAGAAGGTGGACGGGATCGATGCTATAATACCTGCCTATTCCACAGGGGATCGTGTAGAATATAAGAACAGCTATACATTTGGTTCCATCTATAGCATTGAACAGGAGAACCTTGAAAAGCTGGTCGAAGTGGACGATGGACAATTCTTCAAATCGGGATCCACCGATTGCGTGGTCGGCTCCTCCATTGCCAGCAACCTTGAACTGAAGCTTGGAAGCAAGATCGAGATAGGAGATTCAAGACTCAGGGTGGTAGGAATCCTGAAAGAGCGCGGAATGGGATTCGATATCGATGCAGACAACGGGATATTCACATCTGCCCAGATGTATGGGAAGATGTACCCCGAAGAGGGTGAAGAGTACGATTTAGTCATCATCCGGGCAGAGGAACTTGATAAAGTGAACAACATACAGGAAGATATTGAAAAACAGTTGAACCGAAAAGAAGAGGTCATAACTGTTTTCGCGACCAATATAATCCTTGAAAGCATTAATGAGGCTTTCAAGTCAATATCCCTGTTCCTCATGGGGATTGGGTCAATATCCCTGCTGGTAGCTGGGGTCAGTATATTGAACGTAATGCTCATGTCCACAATGGAACGTACCAGGGAGATCGGCGTGATGAAAGCCGTTGGTGCCTCACGAAAGGATGTGCTTACAATGTTCCTTCTGGAAGCCCTTCTGCTTGGAGTTGCGGCAAGCCTTATCGGAGGACTGTTCACCATCGGTGCAGGTTACCTTATACTCTCAATTGTGGTAAAGGACACATCATATCTGCTCTCACCCTCAACGCTTCTCTACATATTTGAGGGGATTCTGTTCGGAGTGGCCACAAGCCTTATCGGAGGCATGTACCCGGCATGGAAGGCATCAAATATGAGACCTCTGGATGCACTGCGTTATGAGTGAAGACTCAGACAGCAACACATACAAAACAACATTCACAGAAAAAGAAATTACGGGATGATGTGATCTTATATTATCACATTAACATCCCATTTTATTAAATTCTTAGTTAATTGAGTCCCTGACTATCTGGGCTGTACCCTCGCCATTGAAGGCCTTGATGAACAATAGTGTCTCAGCATAGCACATTGCATCGATAGCAGCCCTTGTTTCACCACCTACGGAATATATCCTGTCGAAGAACTCCCTGATAGCAAACTTGCTGAACTTGCCGAAGATCTCGTTGTCATTCTTGCCCGGAGCTTTCTCCTTATAGGTTGCGATGGTCCAGTCACGGATGTCCTTGTAGAGTTCAGGCTCATATATCTTGAAAATGTCCCAGACGATGTTCTGGTAGAAGGTTGCAACATTTCCTTTGACTATGTCTCCGTGAGGGAAGTGGTTGTGGATCAGGTCACGAGGTGTTCCGGTAATACCGTGCTGTGCGATCCTTACGCCCATGCCGTTGTCCTTCAATGCCTTTGCCACTGCAATTGTCTGGTCGATGTCGATGGACACCTGTTCGATGAGATTGCCACTGGCATCGTAGGTGTTACCATGCGCACTTCCGTTAGCTATGGCCAGAAAGTGAGGGAATACACCGTTCTCGTTCAGCGCCTTGATGAATGTGACAGCCTCTTCCGGACGTGTGAGTACCCTGCCATGCTCATCCTCCCTGCCAATCTCTCCTACCTCTACCTCAAGACCGTAGTCCCTGTCCCCCATGTTCTCCTTGATGTGAAGACCGATCTTTGTGGTTGCATCGATGTTGTCAGCAAGCTCTTCACGAAGGTTTCCGCCCTGGAAGTTAAAGAGGTGGGATGCGTCGATGGCAAAGGAGGTATATCCTGCTTCGATCTGTGCGCTGACAAGCTCTTTTGTGGATTCGATATCTTCATCAGTGCCTTTCTTGATACCGATGTGGTCTGCATGCAGTGCCCACATGTCAAAACCGACTTCCTTTGCACACTCACCTGACATCCTTGAAAGGTCAGCTGGTGTCAGTCCTGCATATCCTCCTTCAAGATTGCACTCAGACCTTGCCAGCTCAAAGATAAGAGGGGCGTCCATATCTCTGGCAGCACGCATAATTCCATTCATGACAAGTGCTATCCTTGGGTTAGCGGTCATAATTATGGTATCCTTGTCAAGCAGGCTCTTAAACATTAATGAACTTGGAATTGGCTCAAAATTATCATTACTCATGTGATTACCTTCAAATTTATTTCATACTTGTTTGGTACTAAATACACCTCTCAATTCATAATCATTTCTGTTCGAAGATATATCAGGAAGTCATCTGACAGAGTACCAAAAAGGATAAATACACATCCTCTTAATGAGGTTAAGAAAAACAAGGGTGATAAGACTATGAAAGAGATCCTTGAACTGGAAAACAAGCTTTCAAATATGACTACTCAGGAACTTTACGACTACGCAAAAGAGAACTACCCGGATGTACCGAACATGTGGATGGGAAAGAAGAAACTGGTCGTTCGCAGGATCGTAAATTATGAGAGGAACAAACTGAACGATGTGGAAAACACTGAATAATAAAGGCTCTGCTATCCATTACATAGAATCCTTATTTCAAAGGTCCTTTTTGTGAGTTTCAGGAACCACAGATAGTCTGAAGCAACCTGACCAACACAATTTCATAGACCAGTATACTAAGTACCACAAATATCAGTATAGAGATCAGACCAACTGCCGAGCAGGTGAACCTGCCATCCTTATTTTTCGAATAACACAATTTCATCCGGTATTGCACCCCACTAAACAGAAGAATTACCATATTAAAATTGAACCTACATCTACTTTAAATTTTGTTTGGGAAACTAAAAATAGACCAGATGATAAAAATAAAAACATAAGTAGTCCATCTGTAGCTTGACAGTGGAGATGAGAACAAAAAAGAGAGAGAAATAAAAGAAAGTAATAGAAAAAGAAATGCTATTCAGCATTCCTCTTCCATAAGACTGGTACCAACACCCATCACACGTATCCTTGTTTCAAGTGGGTGATCCCATCCTTCAGGAACTATCTCCTCTGTTTTAACGTCAACCTGAACATGTTCAGGGTCCAGTCCCGCATCGATCATATACTGTATGATAGTCTCTTTTCCTGTTTTCCTGGCATATTCCAGAGCTTCTTCATACTCATAGAAGCTCATTCTTCCATACTCGGAGAAGACATAGAACTCCCAGTCCGGAGCAGCCATTGATGCCGGCCTGACAAGGAAATCCACTCTGCGGATACCTTTTGCTGCCAGTGCACCCGCTGCATTACCGACGTTCGAGTATTCAGGAACCACAATATCCGCATCAAGAATCTCCTTGAGCTCATCAAGATATGCGATCACAGGACCACCTATCAGGACCACCGGTATCTCCACCTTGAACTTGGTCGGAGAATCAACATCGAATATCTTACGGATCTCTTCCTTTGAAACACCTTCAAGGAAGAATGTCATCAGGTCGGATGCCATGTTCTTGGCAAACTCCTGTTTCACAAACCGAGCAAACTCATTTCCGTCCCTTTTACAAAGGGAGCCAAGATACTCTGCACCGGTCACTGATGCCTCAACAGTATGTTCCTCATAGTCACCAAGTACATGCAGTGCATCTGTAGGTGTGAAACCGATGGTCTGTATCAGACGTTTCTGGAGAAGGACATCAAGATGTTTGGATGCAGGATACTTTTTCATACGGAATCTGATCTCCTTTAATGAAGTAGGGGTCTCAGAAATTGAATCAAGTACCTCTTGTTCCAGATCAGTCAGCCCCAGAGGTTCATATCCTGTTCTGATGAAGAACTTGGTTGGCTGGAAATGGAGACCAAGAAGTCCTTTGGAAGGCATTGGGTTCGTCTTAAGCTGCTCAAGGAAATCCGGATAAATGTCCGCAGCGCGGCAAAGAGGGATCACTCTTTTAGGACCGATGTTAACGATATTGTCCTTTACCCATACATCACTGTCACCGCCCATGGCAGAGGTTTCCATCTTGATGGCTTTGACCCTTGTCTTCCAGCCGCCTACGATGGCACCTGATTCACTCATGTCCGGTACACCGTTATTGATCACAGAGATGTCAGTACTTGTTCCGCCTACATCGATCACAGCACAGGTTTCATTTCCTGTCAGGAAAGATGCGCCTACAAGACTGCCTGCCGGACCTGAGAAGATCGACTCGATCGGTTTTTCAAGTGCACTTCTTATACCAATGACAGAACCATCACATTTTAGCATGAATACCTTTGCTTTCATTCCCTTGGATTCGATGTATCTTTCCACAGTTGACATGAACTTTTCAGTTATGGGGATAAGCTGGGCATTGAAGAATGCAGTAACCGCCCTCTCGAACGCACCAAGATCCTGTGAGAGTTCATGTGCACACACAACAGGAAGACCGGCGACTTCCCTGACGATCTCCTTTACCCTCAGTTCATGCTCATGGTTACGTATACTGAAATATGAAGAAACGGCAAATGCTGCAACATCTTTTTTTACACTTTCTGCAAACGCCCTCACAGCATCCTCATCCAGAGGTGCTGACTCTATACCATTATAATTGTGACCGCCACTTACCTGAACATAGTGCTCTGTTGGCAGATCCTGATTAATCTCATAATTGCCAACAAGTATCAGGCCTACAGGAAAACCTGTGCCTTCCAGGATACTATTTGTGGACAGAGTGGTTGAAACTGAGACAACCCTAACATCCTTAAGACAATCTTCATTGATACCATCAATAGCATTCCTTATGCCTTCCAGAGGATCCGGATAGGTAGTAAGCGCTTTATTAGAAGCAACGATAACCTCATCCGAGTCCCTTAGGAGTACAGCATCTGTGTAAGTTCCACCTGCGTCTATACCAAGACTGTATTTCATCCAAAACAACTCCTTTATCTTATAAAATGAACTATTTGAACAGTGGTCTTTTGAGATGACCAATAACTAAACGATTAAAAAATAGACCAGTACATAAAGATGTCGCATTTATTTTTCACTGTTAACATCTAAAACCCACGTCGGTTGCCTCATCGAAAATATAAAATATGAGACAAGAAGGCCAAAATACTGAAGAACTGTCCCAATAGCAAAAGCAATAGAGATAATAAAGACCTGATTTTAGCAGGTTTTCGGAATGCAGTCCAAAATCGATCAAATATAAAAATTAAGAATTCCTGTTAAGAAATATAAAAATTAAGAATTCCTGTTAAGAAATATAAAAAAGATGAATATAAGAATCGTTATCAAAATATATTAATTGTTGGTCGTGAGATATATATAATACTAACTACATAGTCAAACTTGAAGATATATCGTCAACTTGCTGGAAGTGGTCCGGATGAAAAAACATGATTTCTCATGGAAAAACAACGAAATAAAATACCCCGAAAGTTATGGGAAAATAGTTGCAATACCACCATCAGAAGACAAAATAATGGGTTGTGACGAACAGAACATGGTCAACAACCGCATGGCACTCAAAAGTGAAGAGATCGGAGAGGTGGTGGTCGATACGTTCAAAGAGCGTATGCGCAATCTACTATCAGATCACAGGCACAAACAGAACCATTGAACTTAGAAATAATAAATGTCCTGAGCTATATACCATTAGTTAGTCACCGCACTTTTCTCCGGCATACATACCATACAGTAACAACGGCACCAGTATCAATGCAAATATGTTCTTAACATCATCCGGCATAACCTCACTGGCACTCCCTGTTATTGAAAGAACATCTATACCGAGTTTAAAATATATCTGGTCCAGGACCAGTCCACATACAACAGCACACAAAGCTATAGATGAAAGATAAACTGCCGTTGTCCTTTTACCAAGGAACTTCAGGACCATTGTGATCGTAGCTGCGTTCGTGGCCGGGCCTGCAAGCAGGAAGACGAATGCTGCTCCAGGACTCATTCCCTTAAGAATAAGGACCGCTGCAAGAGGAGTGGAAGCAGTCGCACAAATGTAAAGCGGGATGCCCACAACAAGAGCAAGCAACATGGATACGATACCGCCACCAAGATAGTTGCCCACAAGGTTCTCAGGTACAACATAAGAGATAATACCTGCAACAAACAAACCGACAATAAGCCAGAAACCGATCTCACCAAGCAACTCAATGTAAGCGTATTTTATTCCAGACTTCAGCTTCTGTGCAAAATTTCCCTCTTCTTCAAGCCCGCCGCATGAACTGCAACCACAGCCATCAGGCTCAACGGAAACCGTTGGAAGCACACTTAAAGGAACTGCTTTTTCAGAGACCTTATCCCCCCCGTTCTTTGAAAGGTTAATTATGTTCTCGGTAACACCCGCAACCATAGCAGTAGTAAATGTTGCCACCGGCCTGAAGACGGTCATGATAGGATCCAGAAGTGCGTAGGTTATAGCAATGGAATCGACCCCTGTCTGAGGTGTCGAGATCAGAAACGAAAGAGTTGCACCTTTTGTGGCACCTCTTTTTCTCAGAGACAGTGCAGCAGGTACGACACCGCATGAGCATAGCGGCAGGGGAACCCCCAGAAAAGATGCATTGATAACAGACCTGAAATTTCCTGCAGAACTGCCCAGGTATTGCATCACTTTATCATCCGGAACAAAAACATGCAAAAGCCCTGCTATACCAAAACCCAGCAACAGATATGGGGCAGCTTCTACAAAAATATCCCAGGACTCGACCATTATACCTGCAAGTGTCCCAACAGATGTATTCGTAAAGCTCATTTTACACACCCCGTCACATGTTTGCGTGAAAGTTCAAGAAGAAGCCTTACATGATCATCGGCAAGTGAATAGACAACAAAGCGGCCATTCTTTATGGTCCTGACAAGGTCAAGCTGGCGAAGAGTGCGAAGGTTATGTGAGATGGATGACTGGCTCATCCCAAGAGCTGCTTCGAGTTCGCACACACACAACTCTTTTTCCAGAAGGAGATACATGATCTTCAGTCCCTTTTCTATATCATCATCTTCCAAGACAAGCTCTC
>JBNJIC010000037.1:0-17439 GCA_051749005.1 Halobacteriota archaeon
TCTGGGCTAGCTTATAATGTCGATTTCCCGAAGATCGCAATTTCCTCGTCTAAAAAAGGTAAACATCTATGATTATGCATCCTTTATAAACAGGATTTCTACAGATCTCGTGTTTCATATTTATATATCATGTGAACTTTATATGCGGTGTATAAAAAGCCACAAAATCTATTCTATTTATGGATGAAAGAATGGTCCAATCAATATATTTTATGGAAATTATTGTTCTTTTACTTTTATTGAGTGTTATTGCTTATACTTTAAGCAAATCGTTTAATGTTCCTATCATTGTTTTTCTACTTATAGAAGGTATTATTGCCGGTCCAGAAATATTAAATATGCTTGATCCGGAGGTTTTTGGAAACGGTCTAACAGTTATTGTATCTCTTTCTGTGGCCATAATTGTTTTTGATGGTGGATTACAAATTGATTTAAGGCATATAAGAACAGTTCAGGAAAACATTTTACGTCTCATATCAGTTGGAGTATTGGTTACATTTGTTTTGGTGACTCTTGTTACACACATATTGCTTAATGTACCACTTGCATTAGCTGCTCTCTTTGGCGCATTGATTTCAGCAACTGGTCCTACCGTTATAAATCCTATGGTTAAGCAGGTACGTCCTAATCACAAAGTCAGCAAAGTGCTTGAATTAGAGGGTGTCCTTAATGATGCAGGAAGCGTTATCCTTGCAGCCCTTGTTTTTGAATGGATAGTATCTCAGATGTCAGGTTTAGAAGTTTTATCTTTCATAATATTCAGGATTTTTATAGGGGTTTTATTTGGAGTTGCCAGCGGATTCCTTCTCTGTAAATTTTTGTCAATGGAATCGATTATCAGCGATCAAGCTACGAGAATAATAACTATTACAATGGTACTTGCAACTTTTGTAATTGCAGAAATTTTTGGTAATGAATCAGGTATAATGGCAGTAGCAATTTTCGGTATATATGTGGGAACTTCTAACATATATTTTAAATCTGTTATTAAAGAGTTTAAAGCCGATATTGTTCTAATTTTAATATCTTTTATTTTTTTGATACTTGCCTCAATGATAAGATTTGAGGATATACTTAAAATTGGATTTAATGGCGTTGTTATCGTACTTCTTCTTATGTTTTTGATTCGACCACTGGCTGTGTTCATTTCTACTTTTGGGTCAAAATTATCTCTAAACGATAAAATCTTCATTTCATTCATAGGTCCTAGAGGTATTGTTCCAGCTTCGATCGCTACTTATTTTGCAATAAAGTTCAAAAGTATGGGTGTGGTTGGGGGAGAATTTCTTGTAGGCCTTGTTTTTTTAGCAGTCATTATTACAGTTTTAACAACTGGCTTTTTATCTAAAAAAGTAGCTACGTTTTTAGGAGTGATTCCATTGGAAATTCTTGTAGTAGGTGGTGGAGAGGTGGGAAGGATCCTCTCTGAAAGGTTTGAAAAGAGAGGTGAAAATGTTGTTGTTATTGAATCCTCTGAAGAGAACTGTCAGCGTTTGATGAAATCCGGAATACGTGTAATTCACGGTGATGCCGAAGATGTCAATGTGCTTAAGAAAGCAGGGATCGAAAATGCAAAATATGTCATTGCAAGTACCGATCAGGATAACACTAACCTTCTGGTAAGTCAGATAGCAAAATCCAAGTTCGGCTTCAAGGAAGATCAGATAATTGCAAGGGTTAACAACATGGAGAACCTTCATGCATTCTGGGATCTTGAAATACGTGCAATGAGCCCTGCGATGAGCACTGCACTTTTCCTTGACAATATGGTGGGAAGGCCGCATATGTTCTCAATGTGTGAAGTTGGTGAAGGGGGGGATATTCTTGAGGTAAAGGTAACGAACCCTAAGGTTGCCGGCAAGGCAATCAAAGACCTATCGCTTCCGGAGGATAGCCTTTTACTGATGGTCAGGAGGAGTGAAGAATCATTTATTGCAAACGGGAACCTTGTGCTTGAGTTAGATGACGTGGTGACTGTTATAGGCGAAGGGGATGCTGCAAAGATCGTTGCAGACCTGTTGGGAAGATAAGTAAGGTGAATACTTTCACTTTGCTTGGTTTACTTTTAAATAGTTATGATGTATATCTTGACTTGCCTCTCAAATAGAAAACAAACAAGAGGTTTGAGGAATTAATATGGATAAAATAGCAGAGAGTATCAAAAACAGGTTCCTGGAACTTGGTGTGGACATACCCAATGAGAACATTACTGAAAGGCTTGACAAACTTGTCACAAAGTTCAAAGTTCCTATGGATGAGGCCCGCAGAAGTGTCATAGCATATTTCCTGAAAGAGTATAACATTGACAGGAACGACTTTTTTGCAAGCTCCGGGTCAACTCCGCTTGTGAAGGTAAATGAGGTAAATGAGGGTGGAAAATGGGTAAACATCAGGGGAAAGGTTGTACAACTCTGGGACAATTCCCATGAGTCAGTTTCCCAGGTAGGTCTTATAGGTGATGATACCGGAACTATCAAGTTCATTAAGTGGGCACGTGATAACATCCCTGATATAGAGGAAGGAAAAAGCTACCAGTTCAATAATGTTGTTATCAATGAGTGGAACGGAAGGTTCGAGATAACTCTTAACAAGAACACTGTTATTGAAGAGATCTCTGAAGATATCAATGTTGTTTCCAATATACTGTCCTCTCCTGGAGAGGGGCAAACTGCACCAATTGTAAATGTTTCTGATATCACAGAAGATGGGAAATGGGTCTCTCTGAAGGTGAAGCTCTCCCAGCTCTGGGACAACACACACGAATCCATATCTCAGGTAGGTCTGATAGGTGATTCTACCGGTACTATTAAATTCATAAAATGGACAAGTGCCGATCTCCCTGACTTTGAAGAGGGGAAAAGCTATCTTCTAAATAATGTGGTTGCACAGGAATGGAATGAAAGGTTCGAAATTACTCTTAACAAGAACAGCTCCATAGAGGAGCTTGATGAGGATGTTGAGGTAGGCAATTCCTCTGTTACCTTTAGTGGTGTGATGGTGGATGTCCAGTCAGGATCCGGTCTCATAAAACGTTGTCCTGAATGTAACAGGGCACTTACAAAAGGTGCATGCATGGAGCATGGAAAGGTAGAAGGTGTCTATGACCTGCGTATCAAGGCAGTTCTTGATGACGGAAATATTGCACAGGAAGCAATTCTGAAGAGAGACCTTTCAGAAAAGTTATCAGGCATGACTCTTGATGAGGCAATTTCCATGGCAGCAGATGCTCTTGATCAGGGTGTTGTTCTTGACCAGATGAGGCTTAAACTTCTGGGCAGGTATTTCACTATTACAGGTTCCAAGATGGATCGTTATATTCTTGTTGATTCTATCCAGGATCATGCGAATCTGAGTCCGGAAACGATTGATGAACTTATTTCAGAGGCGGAGGTGTTGTAAATGGCAATATATGTAAGGGAAGTCTCACGTCGCATCTTTGCACAGGAGCTAAGGGAATCCAGTCTGACTTTTAAGGATGGTGAGGATCAGTACTCTCCACAGTACCTTCTAACTCCTACAGGTGCAAAGGTCAATCGTCTTTTCATTGTTGGCACTCTGATTGAAAAAGAAGATATTGGCACTGATTCAGAATACTGGAGAGGTCGTGTCTCAGACCCAACGGGTTCCTTTATGATATATGCGGGTCAGTATCAGCCTGAGGCAGCACAGTTCCTTTCAGAATGTGAAACTCCTGCTTTTATTGCTATTGTAGGAAAACCGAGCACCTACACAACAGCCGAAGGAACCGTTCTGACATCCGTCAGGCCTGAATCCATTTCTCTTGTAGATGTTGAAACACGTGACCTTTGGGTTGCAGATACTTCAAGAAGGACCCTTGAGCGTATCAGGGAGTTTGACAGTATGGATCCGAATGTGGTCAAGGCAAAGGACTACTACAATACGGATGCTGTAAAGTATTCCTCAATGGTAAAAGAAGCATTGTTGTCACTGAAGGAGACAATCTGATATTTTATGGTTTGTATTACTGCACATTATGTGTGCAGTAGCCATTTTTGTTGACCACAAAAATAATAAATACTGCTATCTTTCTTATAATTGGGTGATAACATGAAGACATACCTATTGATATGGTTCAGTAGTGATGGTCTAAGACCTTCAGAAGTAAACAAAAGATTGATGTCAATGGGTTTCAAGCCGGTCCAGGGAGTATATGATTATGTCTATGATTGGGACAACAGTGTCGATCTTGAAGAGATTCTTGGGTTCGGTGACAAAGTACACTTAAGTCTTCGTGATACCGGAACTATGTTCAAGATAGAGACTATTAATGGAGCGGATGTGTAATCTACTATCCTTCCATTCTTCTTTTCATTTCTCATTATTGAGTTTGCGGGAATAATCAATATATCCGCATGAATGACCTTCTATTTCTACTATGTTTGCAGAGACATTACCGTTATCGACATTTATTTCCACAACAGAAGGATCGGACATGCGGGGGCTTGTAGGTGAACCCGGACAAATAAGTATGACATCGCTCTGTTCGATAAGCGGCCTGTGTATATGGCCGAATACAAGGACATTCACTCCCATCTCGAGTGCCAGGTAACGTAAAGGGGTAGTGTCCATTATCGACAATGCCCCTTCATGGACGAGTCCGAATCTAACACCATCAACATCAAACACGAGCTTTTCAGGTAACAGTTCCTTTAGTTCGCTATCATCCGAATTCCCGTGTACTGCTTTTAGTTTGCCTGTGGAAGCAAAGGCCTGGTAACACTCCATTGTAGTAAAATCACCTGCATGGAGGACTATGTCGCAATCATCGATGAGTTTTTTGAAAGTTGGAGGAACAATTCCTCCTTTGAGATGTGTATCGGAAATAGCAATGATCTTCATGTCAGTATCTTATTATTTGCTTTAACTTGTTTCCATCTCATTGCAGTGTAAGGTCAACAAGTTCGTAATCAAGGTTCTCCATTTCCAGCCTGCTCATTATCTGGGGTACTTCTTCATCAATAGCGAGAACAAGAGATGATAATCCGTGGAATGCAGCTTCAACTACTGATTCTTTTGCACCGTACATTACATCGGGTATTATGTTAACCTTTTTCATAGCAACAAGGGATTCAACACCTATAGCTGCAATATATGACTTTGAGCTGGCAAGTTTTTTCAGTCTTTCAAGGTCCACATTGCGTGAACCTCCGCGTTCACTGCGAGGGACTTTGCAGACTGTGATACTGGCATTCTCAAGATCGATCATGCCTAAAAGATTGGTTACTCCCACATCATCGCCTTTCTCAGCTGCTGATATGGTGATCCCCGTTGCCCCGGTCTCTGTGGTTTTGCTCACGTACAATAAGCCTCCTCTCATTTGAAGATATACATTTTCCCCTTTCTCGATATTTTCATCTGAGATAGCTGTCCATGTGGAAACGTGGCTGATGATGTCACTCATGACAAAATTGGCATAGCGTTTCATGTCGGCAGCGTTTTCAAGTACCCATTCGACACCCTTTTTAGTTATTCGGTATCGAACCCTGCCATCAGAATATATGTAACCTTCTGCTGTAAGTTCCTTTATATATTCGGAAACAGCTTGTGGTGTCACACCTATCTTTTCAGCGATCTCTTTCTGTCGAACATTTGGCTGGTGGGCGGCAACCTCGGTTAAAATCTGAAATTTAGTGATGCCACTTTTGCTTTGAAGAATATCTATCATTCAGTTTCCTCACTGATCTTAAGTCTCTGTCCCATTACAGTGAGTTTTGGCGATCTTCTTGCCAGAGCACGCACATATATTGGACTCTTGTTCATTGCACGTGTCAGGCTGCTCATGGAATGGTTGCCCTTTTCGACAAGTTCTTCCAGTTCCTCAATGAGATCTTTTATTTCGTCATAAGGATGGAATGTGAGCATTATGATATCGCTAAGGTCCTCAAAAGAACACTGGAAGTTTGACTGTACTTTAGAATAAGATGAATGGTACTCTTTTTCAGGTTTTTTTCCAGGTTCCGGCATGTGCCACTGACTCTCTAGTAAGCCGCATTCTTTTAATATTGTGATACTTTCGGAAACATCACAACCCAGTTTTTCTTCAAGATCTCCTTTGGTCATCCATTCAACTAAAAGAAGATTGAACACCTGTTTGTGTTGCGCTGACTGAAAGGTTTGGAGAAGGGGAACTAGTTCTGAGGGATCATTTATAATTCGAGTCCTTTTGGGCATCATCAATACCTCGTATTAGGGTAAGTATGGGTGAATCAACATTGGTTAAAGTAAAGTCCAGTTTTAGAATTGACTGTGCTAGGGTACATATACAACTCTAAGTAAATAAATGTGTTGTGGGAAAGTCATTCCCTGGCTTATTTTTTGTTTTGTAATGGCTGTATTAATGATCCTTCTCCATTTAAATTGACCGATACATTTATCCAATTTTGTTACCAATGTTGGTTAGTTATTATGGCCAAAGACCTCTACACGAAGATATACAGGATACTCGAAAAGAAGCAACTGTCAATCAGCGGTATCAGCAGGCAGCTGAAAGCAGAGGGTTTTGATGAACATCGTCTCATTCTGACAGGTTATCTTCGTGCGCTTAGAGACATGAACAAGCTTAATGAAGTGGAAATTCCTCCCTCAAAGATCTATGTCTGTGTGGAAGGTTCCGAAACACTGGATAATAATCTTTATTCTCTGATGGCTAAACATCTTCATACACTTGACCCGGATGCCCGCTTTCCCGTAGCAGTTTGTATTTTATTTTCTATATTTGAGAGACCCGTCTTTAAGGAAGAGCTAAAGATCATGGGTGTGAATGATTCGCACATAAGGAAGCATCGTAGATCTCTGGTAACAGTCAAAGAAATAACCGGAAAGGATATTCGCGATCTCAGAAGGTCAATTACAAGGATTAAGGTCCCGGATTCAGATCCTGCATATGAGGTTGATTCAAATTCAGCAACACACGATCTCAATGAACTGAAGAATTCTGTTTTGATCGCAATAACAAAAGATATGTCCGATCTTACCGGCCTTGTACCTAAGACCAAACAGGTAACTCTTATTTAAGCTACTCTTTTTCTAAAAAATAGTTTTAAAAATTAATATTGGTGAAGGGATGACCCTTTCACCTTATTCCAGATAGATGGCTGGCCTTAACGGGTAAGCGAACTTTGCCTTATTTTCAGGGTCATATTCTGCATTGTCAGCGGAATATATATCGACAGGGCACCCGATCTCCTTTTCGAAGAAATTAGTGTTCTCTTCAAGGGCGATCTTTTCATTAAGTTCAAAGCTTACCAGGTTGTTGAATGCTTCCTCGCTCATGGATGTTATATCTGCAACGACCTTCTGTGCAAATTTTGGTACTTCCTTTCCATAGCGCCTCATTTCCGGATTGCTCATCAGTTCCTTTATCAGCACTCCGGGTTTAAGGTCTCCTTCCTTCTGAATCTCAAGTGCTTTCTTGAAGGCAGTTGTCTTCCATTCAGGAGCTGTGTAAAGGATGGCTTTTTGTGGAGTGATCTTTGTTACCCTTATGATCTCGTCAACATCTTCGAGTGTGCTGCTGATAAGTTCTTCAGTGAACTCAGCGCGTTTGTCAACAAGAGATTCATCATATTTCGGATAACCGGCAAGAGATACCATTTCATCCTTGCCCATTGCTTCCCATATCTCTTCACAGATGTGAGGGGTGAACGGTGCCATGAGGCGTACCCATGTCTCAAGAATATCATAGAGAAGCACGCTTCCACCACGCTTCTGATACCACTTGATGTCATTGAGCAGCAGGAAGAAAGAGTTCTGCAATGCATGCCTTGTCCTGATAGTGTCAAGTGCCTCGTTAGTCTCAAGGATGCGCTGCTGAAGTCTGCTCAGCATCCATCTGTCGATACCTTTCATATCACTGCATATACCTGAAGTAGCACCGGATTCAATGATATCTCTTGCAAGTTTGTAGTACCTGTCTATCTGCTTTCTTGCAGATTCGATGCCGCTGTTCTTCCAGTCAGCATCCTGCATCTGTTCAGCGCTGGAAAGGATATACATCCTTGAAATGTCTGCACCGTAGGTACTCACTGCTTCACTGAGAGTTAGCAATGGCCCCTTGGACTTGCTCATCTTCTGTCCTTCAAGTGATACGAAACCATTGATGGCTATTGCACGTGGCCATTTTTCCTCATCGAAGATCGCAACGTGGTGGAACAGGAAGAACAGGAGATGATTTGGTATCAGGTCTTTTCCTGATGATCTCAGGTCAACAGGATACCAGTATTCGAAATCACTGCGGATCTGTTCAATGGTATCTGCACTTATACCACTTGCTGCTTCAGCATTCTGTGCAGTTCCTTTTCCAAGAAGCACATAATCGAACAGTTCTGGAACAAGCTGTTCCGTTTCTATGCCTGCTGCTATGAACTTAGCAACGACATAGTATGACATGTAGATAGTGGAATCCCCAAGGGATTCGATAAGCCACTGGTTGTCGAATGGCAGAAGTGTTCCAAGTCCCTTTTTTCTGGCACATGCCTTGTCCTTGAGCCAGTCTACCTTATTGTTGAACTCGACCCTCAGTTCCTCAGGGATGATGTCCATGTTCTCGATGCAGCGGTAGACCTTGTCCTTCCACTCAGGGCTGGAATAATTGAGGAACCACTGTCCTTTGACCATGTTGACAACACAGGGAGTTCCACAGCGGCAGACAACTGGTTCACTGAACTCATAGAACACTTCTCCAAGACCTTCCTCGATGAGGTCTCTTGTAAGTATGTCTTTTATCTTTGAGACTGCCATTCCTGCATACTTGCCTGTATTTTCCTTGAGTACACCGCCATGGAACTCACGTCGATAAACGACCTTTGTTGCTTCCTCTGCCTTAGGATCTTTCTGGTCCTTCACATTGAACTGTTCAACAGCTTCCACAGCCGGTAGTTCTCCAAATTCGGGAACCTCGATAAGTGAGATGAACTTAAGGTCACGCAGGTCCTCTGTAATACCATATTCGCTGAGATCCTTGTCATAGAGGTCGCGTACTGCCAGATAATCGTAAGGTGCATGTGAAGGTACACTCATGACGATACCACTTCCGTTCCCACCTTTGACGAAAGATGCCGGCAGGGTGATGACCTCTGCTCCTGTCAGCGGATTCTTCACCTTGATGCCGATAAGTGACATTGACTCGACATCCTCTATGAACTCGACCTCCCGGTCGGTAAATGTCAGTTTGTGGTATGCTTCCTTGCTGACAACCCAGAACTCCTCCCTGCTTTCAAATGTAACTTTGATCTTGACATGTTCCAGGTCCGGATTGATCCAGAGGTTGGTCACACCGAATGTTGTCTCCGGTCGGAGTGTGGCACATGGCAATACGATATCGTCGTACTTGAACTTGATAAGGGTGTAATCGACTATTGTTGCCTCTTCCCCATGGAGGATATCGTGATCTTCCACCGGGTTATTGTCATTGGGACACCACTTTACAGGGTGGGAACCCTTTACGATAAGGTCCTTTTCGTAAAGAAGGTTGAACTGCCATTCTATGAACTTCTTATAAGTTGGATCGGTGGTGGTGAACTTACGTCTCCAGTCAATAGAATATCCTATGGAGCGCATGGCTTTCTCAGCTTCCACACTGAAATATTCCACGATCTTCTCGGGGGTATCAAGTCCTTTTAATATCTCCATTGGTATGCCGTGGAATTCGGAATAGACCTTCATTGTCTGTGGGTCCCTATTCTGGATTAGTTCGGCAAGCCCAACGATAGGTGTTCCTGTTACGTGGAATCCCATTGGGTAAAGGACATTATATCCGAGCATTCTCCTGTACCTTGCAACGACATCACCGATGGTGAATGTTCTTGTGTGTCCTGCATGGAGGTTTCCGTTCAGGTATGGATAGGGGATGGTTATGAAGAACTTTTCACGATTGTCGGGTTCAGCTTCAAAGACCCCGCTATCATTCCATTTTTTTTCCCATTTCTGTTCGATATCATGTGAACTATAATCTTGTTGCATGAATTACACCGTTCCAACATTTTTTGTTATCTGGAGAAAACCGCCTTGCAGACCGCTTCTATATTAGCATCCACTACAACTGGTTTTGTTGATATGTTAATAACTTCTTCAGGGTCCTTTAGCAGGTGTCCTGTTGTAATGCAGACGACCGTTTCATCAAGGTCAATAACACCTGCATCCACGAGTTTTTTAAGCCCTGCCACGGAAGTGGCACTCGCAGGTTCGACACCTATGCCTTCAAGTTGTGCAAGGTCCTTTTGTGCTTGTATAAGTTCTTCATCTGATACTGCTTCAGAATATCCTCCCGATTCATACATCGCTCTTAAGGCCTTCTTTGCATTTACCGGGTTTCCGATACGTATTGCCGTTGCAATGGTTTCCGGGTCCTTTTCAGGAACTATCTCTTCAACACCCTTTTTGAAGGCTTTTGTAACCGGACATGCACCTTCGGTCTGTATGCCGGTCATTTTAGGGACACTGTCTGTTATGCCAAGTTCCCTGAACTCCCGGAATCCTTTGTAGATAGCAGCAGTATTTCCTGCGTTGCCTACAGGTACAATTATTCTGTCAGGAACAGTGAATCCAAGCTGGTCACAGATCTCATGACCAATTGTCTTCTGCCCTTCGAGCCTGTACGGGTTGATGGAATTTAGGAGGTAGATCTTCTCTTTATCGCAAAGCTGACGTACAAGGACCACGGCCTCGTCAAAATTTCCTCTGATACTTAAGACCTTTGCACCATGTATCAATGCCTGTGCGACCTTCCCAAGAGCTACTTTCCCTTCCGGAAGTAATACGATAACTGGCAGACCTGCCTTAGCACCATAGGCTGAAAGAGATGCTGATGTGTTGCCTGTGGATGCACAGGCCAGCGTTTCCATTCCTGCCTCTATTGCCTTTGTGACCCCTACCGCCATTCCCCGGTCCTTGAAAGAACCGCTTGGGTTGAGGCCTTCGTGTTTAACATAAAGCTCCTTGATACCTATCTTCTCAGCAAGGCGATCACATCGGTAGAGGGGTGTGCCGCCTTCATGGATGCTTACAGGCTTTCCTTCCACAGGTAATAGTGCTTTGTATTTCCAGACAGATGGTGCTTCTGTTCGGAGCTTTTCCATGTCGAGTTGAATTGCAGAATAGTCATAGATAACTTCAAGCAGCCCCCCACATTTACAGGTATAGACGACTTCTGAATCTGTATTCTTTTGACCGCATTCTATGCATTCCAGGTGTTACATCACAGGTCTCCTCAAAATAAAAGAATCAATGGTCTGAATTATAATATCTGATTATACTATCTGTTCATAGTGTTTAATTATAACGTGTTTAATAAATGACAACCTAAATAAAAGAAGCGGAAAAAATGGTTTTCACCAAAAAATTCCTTTATTTTCCTGCCCTGACCGTTATACTTATTGAATGAAAAAGTATCTTATACACTATGGACATCCGACTACTCGAAGGTTCGATCTTCATCGATGAACTGCATCCATACCTTAGAAGACTTTCTGCAATGGCATCTGAGCATGATGTGATGATACAGGGAATCAATGCGGACATGGTTGCAGGCAGGGAACATGTGGACAGTGCCATCAGAAAGGCCATGCGTGCAATGGACAACGGCACGAACGTTGCCAATGACCTTGGTGTTGAGATCATGCGTTATGCTTCCGGAAAGCGACAGATAGGGGAAGCTTTTTCCATCGGCCTTACTGAAGGTCAGATGAATGCGTTGTTCATAATAATCGGAGAAACTGCTTCAGTGGATGCTGCAGTTACCGATCTTTCAGGATCGATCGACACCTCTCCATTAATTGCTTATTCTGATACGAAAAAGGATGCCCTTGTCTCACAGTTCTCTATCACAGAGAACGAGATTGCTGCGGTAGGGGATGAAAAGATACCGGAACTTGTACTGGAACGCGTAGCCCTTGTGGATGTCCTGAAATGAGTAAACTACGGCGGGAAACGTAACCGGTGGAAAATATTAATAGTTTTGGAACATTAGTCAGCTACATACATTTATTGGAGATGATATTTTGCCTCACCCAAAGACAGCAGAGAACATGATGAAAAGTGCAGGGCCTATTGAAAGCGCTCTGTTACCAAGCCTCATCCACGTAACTGAGGCTGCAGCTATCGCCGCTTCCTACCAGATGGGAAGGGGGAACAAGAATTATGCAGATTATGTTTCTGTGGAAGCTATGCGAAGAATGCTTAATTGTCTTGATATTAAAGGTACTATCAAGATCGGGGAGGGAGAACGTGATGAAGCTCCTATGCTGTACATCGGTGAAGAAGTAGGTACCGGCGAGGGCGACATTGAAGTTGATATTGCCGTGGATCCGCTCGAGGGAACGAACCTCACCGCAGACGGGATCCCGGGTTCTATCTCTGTCATGGCAATGGCAGAACCAGGGGGACTATTCCATGGTCCTGATGTATATATGGACAAGATAGTCGTGGGTTCTCAGGTAGTGAAGTATGAGAAAGAACACCCCGATGAACAGATAGATCTTGATGCTCCGGTAAAGGATAACCTTGAGATCGTCGCAAAGGCTCTGAACAGGGACATTGAGGAACTTGTTGTAGTAATCCTTGCCAGGGAACGCCATCAGAGCAAGATAGAGGAGATCCGTGCAACCGGTGCACGTGTGAGCCTTGTCAGCGACGGTGACCTCATGCCAGGAGTATCCACTGCTATCAGGGGCTCAGGCGTGCACGTTGTAATGGGTTCAGGTGGTTCAGGTGAGGCTGTGCTGACGGCTGCTGCCATGAAGATCCTTGGAGGTAGGGTACTTGCAAGGCTTGTGCTTCCGACTGTTGCTAACGGAAAGTCCGATAAGGAGATTGAGGAAGAAAAGGCAGAGAAGATGCCAAGGCTTGAATCTATGGGAATAACCGAGAAGAACCTCAATGATGTACTTGACACCGAGAAGCTCGTTCCCGGAAAAGATGTCATCTTCGCAGCATCCGGTATCACACCGGGTCAGTTCCTGCACCAGGTCAACCTCTTCGGTGGCGGTGATGCAAGGGTAAACAGCATCTCCATGGGTAGTTCCGGTGTTGTCAAGTTCACCGATTCCATCTACATAGGGGACAAAGAGGATACTCCTCTGCGCCTGTAATATTATTGAAAAAATGAAAGTACATGTCCTGACGTACGGATGCTCGGCTAACCAGGCATCTTCCGAGATCATGATCGCAGCGGTCAGGGATCTCGGGCATGAGCTTGTTTCTGAAAAGGATGCCGAGGTTGTTGTTATCAACACCTGTACTGTAAAGTATGCCACCGAGCAGAAGATCCTTCACAAGATAGAGGTCCTGGGCAACAGGGCCGTGGATGTGGTCGTAACCGGTTGCATGCCTCAGGTGCAACTGGAAGCTATACTTGAAAAGAACCCCGATGCGCATATCCTTGGAATCAATTCTATAGCGAAGATAGGAAAGGTCCTTAATGTCATTGAGAATTCGCGCAATGGTGGCTCACGTGAGAGGGTGGAACTGATGAGCACTGAACCCGAAGGTTTCCTCAAGACAGCTCACTCAAGGTTCAATCCGAACATCCACATTTGTCAGATATCGCAGGGCTGCAACTACAGTTGTGCCTACTGCATTGTGACAATTGCAAGGGGTGACCTTCGGTCCTTTGATGCGGAGTCCATAGTTGAAGATGTCCGAATGGCAGTTTCCGAAGGATGCCGTGAGATATGGCTGACCTCCCAGGACAACGGGCAATATGGAACTGACAGGGACGTTCTGCTTCCAGAACTTCTGGAACACATCGTGGCGATCCCCGGTGAGTTCAAGGTCCGTGTGGGAATGATGAATCCCTTCTCAGTAACTCCGATAATCGATGATCTCATTGAGGTATTCAGGTCGGACAAGATCTATAAGATCCTTCACCTGCCTATACAGTCCGCATCCAATAATGTCCTGAAGAAGATGAACCGCTTCCACACCATAGAGGAAACCAATGACATCATTGCACGCTTCAGAGAAGTCTTCCCTGAGCTCACTGTGTTCACCGATATAATTGTCGGTTTCCCCGGTGAGACTAATGAGGACTTCAGAAAGACGCTGGAATGGGTAAAGGAGATCAGACCCGATAAGGTGAACATATCCCGTTACACACCGCGTCCTCTCACAAAGGCACTCTTATTTCGTAACATTGACAGCAGGATCGTTGTCAACAGGTCAGGTGAGCTTCACAGCCTCTGTGATGAGATCAAGCTGGCTTCAAAGCAAAAGATGGTTGGATGGAAGGGGAAGGTTTTCGTATCCATGGATGCCAAGGTAAAGGGAGTGATGGCACGTACGGGTTCTTACAAACCGGTAGTTATGCCTGAGGGATCGGTCCGGCCGGGTAGCTCATGCAATGTTGAGATATATGATACCACTTCAGGATATTTCCTTGCAAGGCTGGCAGACTGAAATGTAAGCGGAATCCGAGGATCCTGTTATCTTAATGACCGATCTTTTCTTTATTTTTTAACGTCCTTTTTGTGAACGCTCTTGACAATTTCCTTGTTGTAGGATTTTACAACATCACTTCTTGTGATTATTCCCAGCAGTTTTGTTTCATTGTTCCTGGAAACAACAGGAAGCCTTCCAATGTCCATCATTGCAAGTCGCTTAAGGACAACGTCCAGCGATTCATCCGGATATGCCACAGCAGGGCGGAGTGTTGCGATCTCACTGATCTTCGCGTCAAGTTCCCCGTAGTTCACTTTTTCTCTCATATCTTCAAGGGTCACAATACCGCGGAGTTTCTTATTTTCATCAAGTACCGGGAAACCTGCATGACGGCTCGACTGCATAAGGTCAAGCAGGTCCTTTGCAGTATCATTCATGGATAGTGTGTGTACATCGGTCACCATATTGCCACGTACAAGCATGGATTCCATTACGTTGATCTCCTTTCCACGGCGAATTGTGAAGCCACGCCGTTTTAGGACTTCAGTGAATATGGATTCTTCGTGAAGTCCGTTTGCAATTGAGTTGCTTACAACGCAGGCGAACATCAATGGCAATATCAGGTTGTAGTCTTTTGTGAGCTCAAAGAGGATGAGCATTGATGTAAGTGGGGCTCTTGCGGTTCCTGCAAGTGTTGCTGCCATGCCTACCAGTGCATATGCTCCGGAAACTGCGGTGCTTGCGGGGAAAAGCTGGTGTACGATAGTCCCGTAGGCCCCGCCCAGCATAGCACCTACGAACATTGAAGGTACTATGGAACCTCCCGCGTTTCCGGACCCTATGGTGAAGGAAAAGGCCAGTATTTTCAGGACTAGAAGTATAATAAGTAACTGCAATGTGAAGTTGTTTGCCAGAACTTCTGTTATAACATCATATCCTATACCTCTGACCTGTGGGTAGAAGTAGCCTATAAACCCCACAAAAAGTCCTCCAATAGCCGGTTTGAATGCCGGGTGGACCGGGATCTTCTGGAAAGCATCATGTGTGAGGTAGAGGGTCCGTATCAGTATGACGGAAACAATTCCGCAAAGTATGCCCAATACAAGATAAACTCCAGATTCTCTAACCGGGTCTACAAGACCATAATATGAGACAGTTATCGGATTCACTTCAAAGATCAGGTTTGCGACAAGTGTGGCAAAGACAGATGAGATTACTATCGGTATGAAAGTCCTCGTCTCAAGTTCTCCCAGTATCACTTCCACAACAAAGACAACCCCTGCAAGGGGTGCATTGAATGCAGCAGCTATACCTCCGGAAGCACCACAACCAAGAAGTATCCTGTAGCGGTTGTCAGGTGCATGTATAGTTTTTGCGAAAATAGTTCCTATCCCTGCTCCTGCAAGGATACCTGGTGCCTCTTTTCCCACAGAACCACCTGTTGCAATAGAGACTATGGAAAGGAATACCTCCCGGAAAGCTTCACGGATACGTATCCTTCCTCCATGCAGAGCAGTTCCTTCGATAACTTCAGCCACATTGCAGCGTTTCAGATCTTTGTAGAGGTGGGTGACCACTCCTACGAACAGTCCGCCGATAGCAGGAATGAATATTACATAGTACTGGCCTGTTGAATCCGCACTGTTCCAGAAAACACCTTCTGCATATTTCAGGCAGAAATCATATGCTACAATTGTAAGGCCTGTGAAGATACCTATCAGTACTGCCAGGTTGTTCGATATTCCGGGTTCAGAATGCAGTCCCCTGAATATTGCATCCCTTATGTTCCATCTGGTGTGTCTGATGTTCAAGAAGTGCCTCTTAAAAGGTCTAATGTTCTTTGAAAGAACTATTAAGGACAAATTGAAAAGAACAGGGCATTACCTGCTCTTTTCTATATTCAAAATATGTAGGAAATCTCAGGCTTCCAGCCTTTGCAGGGTTTCACAGAGATTCTCTATGGTATCGATGATCGTCTTCATTCCTATCTCATCGTCGTCCAGAGGCTTTTGTGCAATTCCGCCGAAGTGTGCACCATCACCAACAGGCATCATGCCATGGACCAGCATGCAGTCATGAACTCCCTGGATGGTCTTTTCCTGTCCGCCGTTGCGTGATCCGCCAACTGCCATAACAGCACCGAACTTGCCTTTGAGCTGGAAGCCCTGTCTTCTGAGGAGGACACTCCTGTCGAAGAGCGCTTTAAGCTGTGCTGTCATTCCACCGAAGTAGACCGGGGATGAGAACACAATGGCATCTGCTTCTGCGAGCTTGCCGTAAATGTCCTGCATGTCATCATTGATCGGACATTTCTCACCACGTGCACAGGTACCGCATGCAATGCATGGGTTCACTTTCTTTTCGGAAAGGAATATGCTTTCTGTTTCAAAACCTTTCGTCCCTGCTATCTCAAGGACTATGTTTATGATCTTCTCATTGTTTCCTTCTTTATTAGGACTTCCGGATATTCCAAGTATCTTCATATGATCACCGATACGCATTATTGATGTAATATTATTAGTTTTTGGGTACCGTTTCCGGGCTGTAACTTCGTGAACTACCCCTCCCTAATTAATGCGACGAGATCGCATTAATTTGAGGGCGGACCTTCCTACGAGTGTTTACCTCATTTGGACACCATTCCATTAGGAATGATCCCAATCAGTAAACCTGTTTGTCGCAGATTATCAACAGTTTGTTGATAGCTCGTCCACAGAGCATTATGTTTGAAATACCTTAATAAGATGTTTACTGAGCTGTTTGCATCCCTGTCCAGAACGTTACCACAGACATCACATTCGTATGTCCTTGCTCCAAGTGGCATGTCCTTTAGGGTTCACATACACAGCACATCTTTGAAGTATATGATTCATCAATTCTTATTATTCTCTTACCCGTTTTTTCAGCTTTATAGGTTAAGAATTGAGCAAATCGTCCCATATGGCCCGAGTTATGGGTACCTCGATGTATACCTTTGTTATATTTCCTGTCACCAGGTTTACTTGATGCCATTTGTTTTACATCCAGTTTTCCCATGACAATAAC